>JBIIRS010000126.1:0-3299 GCA_044341425.1 Candidatus Planktophila sp.
AGCGCCACCGTCGGCGTTAACTAGCGTGTAACTTTCTAGCGGGTAATACTTTCCAGCTTTTTGTGTAACTGGAATAACGCTCAAGCTCATTGAAGTCAGAGTAATCGGCGCATTGGCTTTTCCTGCTGCACCAACCGCTTCACGATTTTGACCATATACAACGCGTGCAATTACGCCATAAGTAAAGTTTCCAGATTTATTGGCAAACTTTGCCGACTTCCACAAACTAGGGCCACCACCACGCGGTAAGCCAAGCGCGGCATCTGCCGGAGTTGTAAGTGATTTAACTTCGTGATCTAAAACCGCCGGCTCCATATCTGCAGCCGAAGTTCCAACACTTAAACCTTCGATACACATCAACTGATTAGCAGTTTCGCAAGGCGGCAAGATCAATTGCGCTCTAACGAATGAACCCTTCGCACAATTTACATCGCTTAAAGATGAGCAAAGGAATGTATTTGGTGGAGTTCCAGGTTTGGCGGGCAGGTTTGAAGTAATGATCGAAACATTCTCACCATATGTAGGTTGGCGCTCTGAAAAATCAAAACCTAAATAACCTTTGCTCGCCGCACCACCTGGCAGCAGATCCATCAAACTCGCACCTTGAGTCGGCGCCAAAGTTGTTAAAGTTAGCGAAGAGGCGGCAAGAAAAATCGCAATAAATCGAGCAACTAATTTCTTCCGCATCTGACGAAGCCCCTTCAAAGAGTTAGCTAAGTTTACTCCGCGCTCGGCGCTAACCTTCTCTAGTGATCGCAAAAACCAAGAACGGCTTCCCGCCCAAGATCTGCCAGCGCTGCGGCCTGCCCTTTGAATGGCGCAAGAAATGGGCGCGCGATTGGGAGAGCGTTAAATACTGTTCAGAGAAATGTAAGGCAGGGAAGTAGTGAAGAAGATTGATCCAGTGATATTTTGGCTTACATGAAGCGATATCAGGTGGCGATATTGGCGAGTTGCTTGGCGTTAACTTTAAACTTTTCTCCAGCATCAGGTGCAGCCAAAGCCGGTGCTGCTTGTAAGAAACAAGGTCAAGTAAGTTCTTCCGCTGGACTTAAATTCACATGTGTTAAAAGCGGAAAGAAACTGATTTGGAACAAGGGTGTTGCAATTGCGAAGCCAGTAGCTGCGACATCACCAACACCAAGCGCATCACCAACACCAAGCGCATCACCAACACCAAGCGCATCACCCATCGCTAACTCTGTCGCCGAGTGCAAATTGCCTGTTGCGGATGGACGTGGTGATGTATCAATTGGTGGATGGCCTCGAATTAGCGAACGCTCCAAAGTCTTGGGAGATGTAACCGCAACAGTGATTATGGTTGATTTCCCAGATGCACCAGCAACTATGACTCCAGCAGAAGCTTTGGCGCGAATATCACCAGCGCAAGATGTGTTTAAAGAAATGTCATATGGGAAGTTGAGCTATAACTTGAAGCCGCAGCTCAAGTGGTATCGCATGAGCAAAAACTCAAGTGATTATGTTGCCGGCGGTTGGACATTTGTTAAACACAGGGATTACATGACTGAGGCTGCCAAGCTTGCAGATTCAGAAGTTGATTTTGGTAACACCGATAGCTTGATCATTCTTGCTAACCCCGATGCAAAGGGAATGGGATATTCAGGCCCAGCATTCGCAGCCATACGCGGCAGTGGTATTACCTTAGATGGAAAATATATTTCGAACGGAGCCACGTCGGCTTACGATTTAAACAACTGGAAATCTATTTGGTTAAACCATGAAATAAGCCACTCCATGGGGCTGGTCGATCTATACGCCTTTACAACCAGTGATAGATCCAACAGATATGATGGCCTTCGCTACACAGGTGAATTTAGCTATATGGGCTTAAGTAGTTACCAGAGTAATTCACCAAGTTTATTGGCCTTTGAAAGATGGAATCTAGGCTGGATTGAAGACTCACAAGTTGAGTGCGTGAAGAGTTCACAGTTCACCAAGTTGATTACACCTGTTCAAGTAAGTGGTGGAACGAAGGCGGTTATCGTTCCTATCTCATCCACCAAGGCAGTAGTTATCGAAAGTCGTAGAGCCACGGGCATCGATAGCGCATTGAGTAAATCAGGCGCTCTGGTCTATCTCGTTGACTCATCAATTCAATCTGGTTTAGGCCCGGTAAAAGTCTTTCCATCTGATCTAGTAAACGACCCTCGCTATTTGAACGCACCACGCGCACTGGGTGAATCAGTAACAGTAGAAGGTGTAACGATTAAGGTCATTCAATCCGATGCTTCAGGAGATACGGTCGAAATCAATCGTTAAATAGTCTGCGCACGATCAAATGGCGCAGGCCACTTGATCTTTACACCCAGCGCCTCTGCAGCGTTCATCGCCCAACGCGGGTTGCGCAACATCGCACGCGCCAAGAAAACCGCATCAGCTTCTTCAGTTTCAATAATGTATTGCGCTTGCTCTGGTTCGGTAATCAAACCAACTGCAGCCGTAGGTATGCCGGCTTCCTTGCGGATCGCAGCAGCAAAGGGAACTTGAAAACCAGGCGTTGCCTTAATCGGTGCGTTATGAACTGCGCCCCCTGATGAAACATCGATTAGATCAACGCCAGCCGCCTTTAACTTCATAGACAACTCAATTGAATCCATTATGTTCCAGCCGTCATCAACCCAATCTGATGCCGAGATACGAACAAAGAGTGCAACATCTGCGCCAATCGCAGCCCGCACCGCCTGCGTTACCTCCATCAAGAAACGGACCCGGTTATCAAAGCTGCCACCGTATTCATCGGTGCGGTCATTAGATATCGGTGAATAGAACTGGTGCAACAAATAACCATGCGCTGCATGAATCTCAATCACATCAAAGCCCACTGCAACCGCACGCCGTGCAGCATCAGCAAAGTCCTTAACCAATTGACCAATCTCTTCAACAGTTAAAGCACGCGGTGCGGGATACCCCTCAAAAGCAACTGCGGTAGATGAAACTGCTTGCCATCCACCTTCGCCGATTTCGGCCATACGCTTTTCATCCCACGGACGCATCGTCGAACCTTTACGCCCGGCATGCGCTAACTGAATTCCCATCTTCACACCTTGCGAATGTGCAAACTCCACCATCGGTGCAAACGCTTTGGCATGTGCATCATCTTCAATCGTTGGACAACCAATTGAGATTCGCCCCTCTGGAACAACACCAGTTGCCTCGACCATGATCAACCCCGGCGCACCCGTGGCAAATGCACCCAAGTGCGCGCTATGCCAGGCCCCAACAAAACCATCGGTTGCGCTGTATTGGCACATAGGGGAGACCCAAACGCGATTTTGAAA
>JBIIRS010000127.1:0-3270 GCA_044341425.1 Candidatus Planktophila sp.
ATGGCTGATGCTGCAATTGCAGCGATGACTAGCTCACTCTCCAAGATCGGCAACCCTTCTTCACTTCACACACAGGGACGCGCGACGCGTAAAGATGTAGAAGATGCGCGCGAAGTAATCGCTAAAGCAGTTGGCGCCATGCCTTCCGAAATTATCTTTACCGGTTCTGGCACCGAAGCAGATAACGCAGCAATAAAAGGTTTGTTCTGGAAATCTGGCAAGAAAGTAATTGTGATCAGCGCTGTTGAACATCATGCGGTTCTAGATCCGGCGCGCTGGTTGGTCGAACATGAGGGCGCGGAGTTAATTGAGATTCCAGTAACCAAGACAGGTCTAATTGATTTAGATTTCCTAAAAGAGTTAATCACAAAGCGCGGCAGCGAGATCGCGCTGATTTCAGTTATGCACTCCAATAACGAGACCGGTGTTATTCAACCAGTTGCTGAAGTTGTAAAGATTGCCGGAGATATTCCAGTCCACACCGATGCGGTTCAATCATTTACCAAGACGCCACTGTCTTATAAAGATCTCGGTGTCATGTCGATGGCGCTGAGCGCACATAAAGTTGGCGGACCACTTGGTATCGGAGTCCTTGTACTTCGTCGCGCCTTTGAAATTCCGGCGCTTTTGCATGGCGGGGGACAAGAGCGCGAAATTCGCAGTGGAACTCTAAATGCGCCATCGATCGTTGCCTTTGCCGCAGCTGTAGAAAGTTCAAATTACGATTCTGCACGAGTAAGCGCACTACGCGATCGCTTTGAAAGCGGGCTTCGTGCGTCAGTGCCTGATGCTTATATAAATGGTGTGGATGCACCGCGCTTACCCGGAATCACCAACGTGACCTTCCCCGGAACACAGAGCGATTCACTTCTCTTGTTAATGGACTCTGAAAAAGTTTCTTGTTCAACAGGTGCTGCTTGCAGCGCTGGCGTGCACCGCCCCAGCCATGTCTTACTTGCCATGGGACATACTGAAGTAACTGCGCAATCTTCACTTCGTTTTTCTTGCGGGGCTACCTCAACCGAATCAGATATTGATTTCGCCTTGTCTGTACTTCCCACCGTAATAAATCGCGGCAGAGCGGCGGCATCCAAATGAAGATAATCGCAGCGATGAGCGGCGGCGTTGATTCTGCAGTTGCCGCAGCGCGCGCAGTTGAAGCCGGGCACGAAGTAATTGGTGTGCATTTAGCGCTTGCTTCAAACCCACAGAAGTATCGTTCTGGTGCGCGCGGTTGCTGCACCATTGAAGATTCACATGATGCTCGTCGCGCCGCAGATAAGATCGGTATTCCTTTCTATATCTGGGATATGGCTGAAGAATTTCATCAAGGCGTTGTTGAAAACTTCCTCGCTGAATATGCAGCGGGTCGTACACCTAACCCATGTCTGCGTTGCAATGAGAAGATTAAATTTGCCGCAGTGCTAGATCGCGCAAAGGCGATGGGTTTTGATGGCGTAGTAACTGGTCACTATGCGCGCACCCAAGAAGGTCCAATGGGCCGAACCTTGCACCGCGCAATTGATCCACTAAAAGATCAATCGTATGTTTTAGCGGTTTTAAATACTGAACAAATCAACGGTGCGATATTTCCATTAGGCGATACCGAAAAAGTTGATATCCGCATCGAAGCCGAAGCCCGTGGTTTAGCGGTTGCTCAAAAGCCCGATAGCCACGATATTTGTTTTGTTCCTTCCGGTGATAACGCTGGATGGTTGCGCGATCGCTTAGGAAGTGAAACAGGTCCGATCGTTGATCAAACAGGAACCAAGATCGGTGAACATAAAGGCGCTTACACCTACACAATCGGACAACGCAAAGGCTTGGGACTTACCGTGCCAACTGCCGATGGCTCACCACGCTTTGTTTTAAAGATCGAACCGGTCACAAATACTGTGGTCGTTGGTTCACGTGAAGAGCTAGCAGTTAGCCAATTACAAGGCGAGAAAACAATTTGGTGTGGCCCAGCGATTAATGAGAAACCACTTCGCGGTTTTGTTCAGGTACGCGCCCATGGCGCACCACTTGATTGCACTTATTACTATGCAGATGGCCGTTTAGTTGCAGATTTAGATAAGCCGCTACTTGGTATCGCCAATGGCCAAGCGATGGTTATTTACGATGGTGATCGCGTAGTGGGTTCAGCAACAATTTGCGAGAGCGCATGAGCAACCAAGCCCGCCACCGAATTACTGAGTTAACTAACGAAATCCGCGATCACCAATTTAAATACTATGTTTTAGATGCGCCAACAATTACCGATGCCCAATTTGATGCGCTGCTAAAAGAGTTAGGGGCGCTCGAAGCCAAGCACCCCGAGCTCCTTGCACCGGATTCACCATCACTTGGCGTTGGCGGGGGATTTGCCACAACCTTTGATCAACACGATCACATCGAAAAGATGATGAGCCTTGATAACGTCTTTGATACCCAAGAGCTAGCAGCCTGGTTTGATCGCGTTGAAAAAGAGATCGGTGAAACTTCTTACCTCTGCGAGTTAAAGGTAGATGGCCTTGCGATCAACTTACTCTTTGAAGATGGCCAATTAACCCGCGCACTAACCCGCGGCAATGGTGTAACTGGTGAAGATGTAACGCTTAACGTTAAAACCATTAAGGGTTTGCCACATTCTCTTAGCGGCAAGAAAGTGCCAACCCGTATTGAAGTCCGCGGTGAGGTCTTCTTCCCGCTAGCGGCCTTTCAAGAGTTAAATGATGGTTTAGAAGAATCCGGTAAGTCACTCTTTGCTAATCCCCGAAATGCTGCTGCTGGTTCGCTGCGTCAGAAAGATCCACGCGTTAGCGCATCTCGCCCACTAAGTGTTGTTGTGCACGGCATCGGTGCGCGTGAAGGTCTTGCCTTTACCGAACAATCTGCAGCATATGAAACTTTGAAAGGTTTGGGCCTACCAACAAGTGAGCGCTTTAAAGTCTGTGGTTCACGCGCCGAAGTTGAGAAATTCATTGAGTACTACAACGAGCATCGCCACGATGTTGAACACGAGATCGACGGCGTGGTTATCAAAGTAGATTCAATTGCAGAACAGGAAAAACTCGGCTTTACATCGCGCGCGCCAAAATGGGCGATCGCTTATAAGTACCCGCCCGAAGAAGTAACTACAAAGCTATTGGATATAAAGGTCAGCGTTGGTCGCACAGGCCGCGTCACACCTTTTGCATATATGGAACCCGTCAAAGTCGCTGGCTCAACGGTTACCAATGCGACTTTGCACAATGCGCAAGAGATCGAACGTAAAGGCGTTTTGATTGG
>JBIIRS010000022.1:0-11637 GCA_044341425.1 Candidatus Planktophila sp.
GCGGAGTGTCTTCTGGAATTAACTTGGCGGCGCGTAGTTGACGAAGTCTGGTTCGGATACGGATCGCGAGTTCGCCAGCTGCTTTACGAGTAAAAGTAAGACCTAGGATTTGATCAGGGCGGGCAAAGCCATTTGCAACTAAATAAATCACGCGCGCGGCCATGGTCTCGGTCTTACCTGAACCAGCACCTGCGATAACAACGGCAGGTTCGAGCGGATTAGATGCGATGGAAATGATTTTGCTTTGCTCGTCAGTTGGTTGATAAACCTTGGCGCCAACTTTCTGCAGCGCAGCAGCGATATCTTGCGGTGAGTATTTCTCGATCATTCAATCACCGTCCGGCCCTGGATCTGGATCGGACAACAGGCCTTAACTACGCAGTTTTCGCACATAGTGTTGATCCGCGCTTGGAAGCTTTCAGCGCCCATGCCATCAGCGATTTCTTCGATCTTCGCCTTAACTTCGACCTCATCGATCTTGTACTGCTGACGCGTTGTGACCTTTACCGAATCCTTAGCAAGATAAACGAGTTCGGCACCCGAGGAAGAAGTGGTGGATAACTTCTTTTCGAAGCCATCGAGGGCAACTGCTAATTGATAGCAAGCAAGTTGTAAATTCTCTTTTGCTTTTTCGGCGGTGATCTGGGTCTTGCCGGTCTTGAAATCAATAACGTAATGGTTGCCATCTGAGTCGACTTCAATACGGTCGACGCTACCGCGGATTTCGGCGCGGCCAACTTGGATCTTAAAGTTAAGTTCGGCTCCAACAACATCGCGAGTTGTGGCGGCGTGATAACGGCTAAAGCGTTCGAGCATCTTTACTGCGCGCTTAAGGGATGAGTTGCTGATCCAGCCTTCGGTTGGATCAATTAAAGACCAAGAGGATTCGAGTTTTGCAATTAGATCAACTTCAGAGATAGATGGATCTTCTACTTTGATCCGTGCGAATTCGTGAATTGCTGAACCAAGTATCTGCGCGGTTGAATCGCCATTTGTTCCACCACTGCGTTCGAGGAACCACTTAACACCGCATTCGGTGAAGTTTTCGGCTCCTGATGGTGAAACGGGTACTAACTCATCTAGAGCAACAACGGTGTCAGTCGACGAAATTGGGAGTGAGCCAGTCCAATGCGCTGGATCTGCCGAAGTAATTTGTGATTGAGAGAGCGTCTTCAAAATTGATGCTGCTGTCTGCGCACTTTCACCGCTTAAGTTCTGGCGCAGAGTTGCAACAAGTGCTGATGTTGTAAGTGGACGTGGCACTTTGGTGATCACGGGAGTATCGAGATCGCCGGTGTTATCGAGTTCTTCAAAGTAGGCAGATGGTTCGTCATCTTCGCGCTGCACCGCAGTGACGATTAAAGCCTGACGGGCGCGGGTTACAGCCACATGGAGTAAACGACGCTCATCTTCGGCCAGTGCGCCAGCGGCGATTAGATCTAGTTCCAAACGGGCTAAGTCACCGTGGCGTTCGCGTTCTACAAGTCTTTCGCTACCAAGTAGCGAAGAACGTTGACGCAAGTTTGGCCAAACACCTTCTTGTAAACCAGCGACTGCAACGACTTCCCATTGGCGCCCCTTGGCAGAGTGCACGGTAAGAATTTCAACAACATCGGGGCGAACGCCTTGCGCGGTAATTATGTCGCCAACGATTGATTCGCGTGAAAGCTCGTCAAGAAATGCTGATGGCTTGGAGTATGGGAAACGCTCAGAGAAGCGCTGTGCCGAATCAAAGAGTTGAATCATCGCATCAAGATCGCGATCGGCTGCTGCGCCACGATTGCCGCCACGTAGTGCGGTGTTACGCCAAGCAGTGCTTAACTTTTCATTGTCGCTAGTTTTTGCGTTATCCCAAATTGCCCAGAGTAAATCTTCGGGGCGAGCATCGATCGATGTTAGGACTTTACGAGCAGCGAGCAATAGTTCGTGAACACGAGTTAGCGCGGAGCTTTCTTCAATGTTGATCTCGCCTTTATCTATGGCATCGATTAAGAGTTGTGTTCCACCACGTGTATCGGTGGCATCATCGCGCGCAGCTAAAAGCGCGGTGCGAATTCGGCGAAGAGAAATTGAATCTGATCCCCCAAATTCAGCGAGCAATAAACGTTCGCAGGTATCGAGGTTTAGCGGTTGATCACCGGTTGCAACTCGTGCGATGAGAATAAATGGTGCGATTGCTGGGTTAGTGGAAAGTGCTTCAAGGTCACCGGCAACTGGAATTGAAACTTGGGCAAAGGCGCGACGAAGTGCACTTGCTTGAGTGCCGGCAGAACGCAAGATAACTGCCATCTGCGAATAAGGAATGCCGTGCATTAAATGTGCGCGCTTGAAGAGATAGGCGATGTATTGGGCTTCTTCGGATTGCGAGTTAAGGCGAGCGGTAGTGAAAGGGTTATCTAGCGCTGGTTTGGCGCTATAGGTGCAGGTGCGGGTGCGCGTAATGGAGGGTGCGCGGAAAGCAGAAGTTACCTTCTGGCCGATCTCAAAGATTTCTGGGCGAGTGCGATAAGAGTTCTGCAGAAGTATTTGAGTAGCGCCCTTTTCAAGGTACGAATCAACTACTTGTTTTAGCCCATCAGGATCTGCACCACGGAAGCGACCAACAGATGAATCAGCATCGTAGGTAATTACTAGATCGGGGCCAGATAAGAGATCTAACAATTTACGTTGCGCGGGATCGCTTTCCTGGAATTCATCGACCATGATCGTGGCAAAGCGTGCCTGCAACTGTGAACGCAACTTTTCGTTCTTCTGCAGGTAGGCAATAGCCACATTTATTAACTCGGATGGATCGATACGCATCTTGGCATCGCCTGCGGTATCTTCGCGGATCGCCATAACTTCTTTGTAGCGCTTCCAGAAATCTGCAGCTGGCGCCCAGTATTTTTCGCCAACTTTTTCTCCACGCACTGCAAGTTCTTCAGGTGTGATGCCACGTTCGTTGGCGCGCATAATCAAATCACGGAGTTCGCGGATGAAACCTTGCGTTAAAAGCGGATTACCTTTCTTATCTTCGCCATCATGTAGATCAGTTGGCCATTTGCGATAACCATCTTGCACATCACCTTCGAGAAGTTGGCCGATGAAGTTTTCTTGTTCAGGGCCAGATAGCAAAATTGGTTCGTGGTAGTTATCGCCAGAGTCCATCTTTAATATCGAATACGCGAGTGAGTGGAAAGTGCGAGCTAGTGGTTCGTGCATCGTCACCGTTGTGCGAAGTGCAATTGCATCCCGGAGTTCTGATGCGCGTTCGCGACCATAAGTCAGAAGCAGAATTGAATCAGGGCCTTGTCCTGCCGAAATTCGAGATAAGGCAGCTTCGATTAATACCGAAGTTTTACCTGTGCCCGGCCCGCCGGCAATTAAAAGAGGTGATCCGCGATGTGCCGCTGCCTTTGCCTGTGTGGCATCTAGCTCCAAAAGCGCAGGCGCAGCGGGTGCGCGAGTGAGCTTTATGGAAGGCGTAGTCATATGAGGTATTGAACCCCAGACCACTGACTTTTATTCCAATTACACGCTTTTAAAGCGTGCAGGCTTAACTATCTGCAGCCAGGTTGGCTTTCTTCTGGCGAGAAGTCGCACGTGCGCGCTCGTCACCATTTAAAGTCACCTTACGGATACGTACTACAGCAGGCGTTACTTCTACGCATTCATCTTCGCGACAGAATTCGAGAGCGCCTTCCATATTTAACTTCTTTGGCGGAATCAAACGCTCTGATTCGTCAGTTCCTGATGCGCGCATATTTGTAAGTTTCTTTTCGCGAACACAGTTAACGTCCATGTCATCGCTGCGAGAGTTCTCACCGATAACCATGCCTTCGTAAACTTCATCGCCTGGCTCAACAAATATTGTTCCGCGATCTTGTGTTCCGTAAAGTGCGTAAGAAGTAACTGTTCCCATACGGTCTGAAACAAGTGATCCTGTTGCACGTGTGCGGATATCGCCGTACCAAGGCTCGTAACCATCGAAGACGTGGTGGAGCAAACCTGTACCGCGAGTTTCAGTTAAGAACTCAGTACGGAAACCGATCAAGCCACGTGATGGAACCTTGTAATCAAGACGGATCCAACCGGTTCCGTGGTTAACCATTTGTTCCATGCGGCCCTTGCGAAGCGCCATCAATTGAGTAAGTACACCGAGATATTCTTCAGGTGCATCAATTGTTAAACGCTCCATCGGTTCGTGAATTTTTCCATCAATCTTCTTGATAACTACCTGTGGCTTACCAACAGTTAGTTCGAAACCTTCGCGCTTCATTATTTCAACAAGCACTGCAAGCTGAAGTTCACCGCGGCCTTGTACTTCCCAAGTATCTGGACGTTCGGTATTTAGAACACGCAGCGAAACGTTACCGACGAGCTCTGCGTCCAATCGGCCCTTAACTTGGCGCGCAGTAAGCATTTTTCCACTCTTGCCAGCTAGTGGTGATGTATTGATACCAATTGTCATAGAGATAGATGGTTCATCCACGATGATGAGTGGAAGTGCATGTGGGCTCTCGTTATCAGCAAGAGTTTCGCCCAAGGTAATTGTTTCAATACCTGCTACGGCGATGATGTCTCCGGGATGAGCTTCAAGTGCTGGAACGCGTTCTAGCGCTTCAGTAATTAGTAGCTCAGAAATCTTTACGCGCTCTTGGGTTCCATCTGTCTTAATCCAAGTAACGGTCTGACCCTTTTTAATAACACCTTCGCGGACGCGACATAGCGCAAGACGGCCCAAGAATGGTGATGAGTCAAGGTTTGTAACGTGCGCCTGTAGTGGTGCACCTTCGTGATATTCAGGCGCTGGAATTGCAGAGAAGATGGTGTCAAACAAGACATCAAGGTTCTCTTCAACTGGCATTCCACCATCTGCTGGACGAGTAAGTGATGCACGGCCTGCTTTGGCAGATGCGTACACAACTGGGAATTCAATTTGTTCTTCATTTGCGCCGAGATCTAAGAAGAGTTCGTATGCCTCATCTACAACTTCTGCGATACGTGAATCGGGACGGTCAACCTTGTTGATCAACAAGATAACTGGCAAATTCTTTTCTAGCGCTTTGCGCAATACGAAACGTGTCTGTGGAAGTGGGCCTTCTGATGCATCCACCAACAAGATAACGCCGTCGACCATTTCAAGTCCGCGTTCTACTTCGCCACCGAAGTCAGCGTGGCCTGGAGTATCAATAATGTTAACGATTGTGCTGCCGCGCTTAACAGCGGTGTTCTTAGCAAGGATCGTAATTCCCTTTTCGCGTTCTAGATCCATTGAATCCATCATGCGGTCTTGGCCTTCGCCCTGAACCTTGTGTGCTGCAAATGCACCGGATTGCCAAAGCATTGCATCGACCAGAGTGGTCTTGCCATGGTCAACGTGAGCGATGATCGCTACGTTACGCAAATCTTCGCGCTTCTTAACTGGCAGATCTTTTAGGTGGGCTTGTTTCTTAGACAAAGGAGCAACTTTCGATAGGCATTACTAGGAATAAGGAAATCTCATTCAGACAAGAGGCGATCGTACTAAAGGCTATGGATATGGACTAATTGCCCGCGTAGGGGCGATGAGAATTCTTCATTATTTGAGTGATTTACTACATACTAAATGCCTATTAGATCCGAACTAGATCAGAAAATATGAAGAGGTTGGAAGATGTCACAAGCAGTTAACGATCCAGCAAAGAGCGCGGCGATTTCAGCTGATGATCATGAATTTGTATTCCACTCATGGTCTGCGCAAGGTGCCATTAAGCCTCTTCCCGTTTCAGGTAGCGCTGGATCTCGCTTCTGGGATTACGAAGGAAACACATATTTAGATTTCTCTTCACAACTTGTCTTTACCAATATCGGTCACCAACATCCTAAAGTGGTTAAGGCTATTCAAGAGCAAGCCGCAGTTATTACAACTATGGCGCCACAACATGCCAGTGAAGTTCGTAACCAAGCAGCGCGCGACATCGTTGAGCTAGCGGGCGATAAGTTTGCAAAAGTATTTTTCACAACGGCAGGTGCTGATGCGATTGAAAACGCAATTCGTATGGCGCGTTTACATACTCGCAAACATAAAGTTCTATCCACCTACCGTTCGTATCACGGCAACACCGGCGCTGCGATTAATGCAACTGGCGACCCACGCCGTTTCCCAAATGAATTTGCATTCGGACACGTTCACTTCTGGGGCCCTTATCTTTACCGCACTTCTTTCTGGGCTACCGATGAAGCGCAAGAATGCGCACGCGCTTTAGAACATCTCGAACAGACCATTATCTTTGAAGGTCCAAATACGATTGCCGCAGTTTTGATCGAATCAATTCCCGGAACTGCCGGAGTATTAGTTCCACCTAAGGGTTATCTCGAAGGCGTTCGCGCACTCTGCGATAAGTACAAGATTCTTTGGATCGCAGATGAAGTTATGGCGGGCTTTGGTCGCACCGGTAAATGGTTTGGTTTCCAACATTCAGCAGCTACGCCTGATCTAATTACCTTCGCTAAGGGCGTTACATCGGGTTACATCCCACTTGGTGGCGTTGTTATCAGCGGTGATGTTGCAAAGACCTTTGATGAAACCGTTTTCCCAGGTGGACTTACCTATATGGGCCACCCACTTGCTACCGCAACGGCTGTTGCAACCATTCAAGTAATGAAGGAAGAGAAGATGGTCGAGAACGCAGCGACTATCGGTGAAAAGATTCTTGGCCCTGGCCTTCATGAAATGGCGAAGAAACATAAGTTAATCGGCGATATTCGCGGCAAGGGCGTTTTCTGGGGCGTTGATCTCGTTACTGATCGCGCAACTCGTGCACCGCTTGCACCATATGGCGCATCAAGTCCTGCGATGAATGAATTAGTAGCAGCCTGTAAGAAGAACGGGCTGATGCCATTTAATAACTTCAACCGCATTCACTTGTGCCCACCGTGCAATATCAGTGAAGCAGATGCGAAGTTAGGACTCGAGATTATTGATAAATCACTCGGTGAAATTGCTAAGCACTACACCGGGGCTTGATTTCCCAAAAACAAAAAGTTAGACGTTAAATCTAAACTCCACAACGTCACCATCGGCCATAACGTATTCCTTACCTTCCATACGGACTTTGCCTTTAGCTTTCGCTTCAGCCATTGATCCGCAGGTAATTAAATCTTCAAAGCTAACGATTTCGGCTTTGATAAATCCTTTTTGGAAATCTGTATGGATAACGCCAGCAGCCATTGGTGCGGTGTCGCCTTTATGAATTGTCCAAGCGCGCGCTTCTTTTGGTCCAGCAGTTAAATAAGTCTGTAGCCCAAGAACGCTAAATCCAACGCGGGCCAGCGTTGCAAGCCCAGGCTCTTTCAGGCCGATGGATTGCAATAGTTCTAGAGCATCTTCATCGCTGAGTTCAGCAAGCTCTGCTTCAGTTTTAGCATCAAGGAAAATCGCCTCTGCTGGTGCAACAAGATCAGCCAACTTCTTACGTAGATCGCCATCGTTAAGTTCTGCGGCATCAACGTTAAATACATATAAGAATGGTTTTGCGGTTAACAAGTGAAGTTCGCGCAGTAGATCGAGATCTAGGCCAGAAGATGAGAGTGGCTTTCCACTTTGCAGATGTGCTTCGGCTTTCTTAACCGCTTCGACAACTGGTGCAATATCTTTATTGGTGCGCGCCTCTTTCTCTAAACGAGGCAGAGCCTTTTCAATTGTCTGTAAATCTGCGAGCGCAAGTTCGGTATTG
This sequence comes from Candidatus Planktophila sp., assembly GCA_044341425.1. Classification (GTDB taxonomy): domain Bacteria; phylum Actinomycetota; class Actinomycetes; order Nanopelagicales; family Nanopelagicaceae; genus Planktophila. Next base: position 7,698 of record JBIIRS010000022.1, read on the forward strand.
ATTGTCTCCATATCGCTGCCCGGATCGATGCGTCCATCAACGTGCACAACATCGCCATCGGTAAAGACGCGGATTACCTGACAGATCGCATCGGTTTCGCGGATATTGGCTAAGAATTTATTTCCAAGGCCAGCGCCTTCTGATGCGCCCTTAACAATGCCTGCAATATCTACGAAAGATAGGGCCGCTGGAAGCAACTTCTCAGAGCTAAAGATTGTGGCCAGTTTGGCTAAGCGCTCATCCGGTACGCCTACGACGCCGACATTTGGCTCGATAGTGGCGAAGGGATAGTTAGCGGCGAGGACGTTATTTTTGGTGAGCGCATTAAATAGGGTCGACTTTCCAACGTTTGGCAGTCCGACGATTCCAATTGACAGGCTCATAAGGAGTAGAGCCTACGCGCCATTGTCGGTGCTTCCTGCCACGATAGGCCCATGTCAAGCGCAGCAGTGGCCATTCTTACACTCGTTATCGGGCTCTTAATTGGCCTCGCCCTCGGAGTTTTCGTCGCAGGTCGTCGCACATCATCAACCGGCGTATCTGATGCAGAGTTCGCATCTGTTCGCGCCGAACGCGATTTATATAAATCCGAACGTGACAACGCAATGGCAGGATCAAAACTCGCTGGCGAAATCGAAGCGATGAAAACCGCGATGGAGAAATTGCAGAAAGAATCCGCAGATGCCGATCGTCGTCGCATCGAAGCCGAATCCGATATCCGCACGCAAGTTAAAGCGATGTCTAACCACAACGAATCACTTGTTGCACAAACCAAAGCAATTGCGGGCGCTCTCTCACATTCACAGAAGCGCGGAAAATTCGGTGAAGCACAACTTGAATTGATGCTCGAAGATGCGGGCCTACATAAGGGCATCGAATACACCGCACAGCGTTCAACAACCGATGATGACTCATCCGGAATCCCCGACATCACAGTGCGCATGCCTGGTGGCACCAAATTATTTATCGACTCTAAGTTTCCATTCGATCGCTTCATTGAAGCCCACGAAGTTGAAGATGGCGCCGAACGCGAACGTTTATTCCATGAACATAAGAAAGATCTCGCTAGCCATGTCACCGCCCTTGCTAAGCGCGGTTATCACGAGTCACAGGATTCGCCAGATTTTGTAATTCTCTTTGTTCCATTTGAATCGCTGCTTACCGAGGCGCTACGTGTAGATCAGCTATTTCTTGATACTGCCTTTAAGCAAAATGTCACTATTGCAACGCCAACTTCGATGATGGCGCTGCTTCGCACTATCGGCAATGTTTACTCTCGTAACTCTGTCGCACTAAACGCTGAAAACATCGCGAAATCTGCCGGCCTCTTTATGAAAGATTTAACACTGTTACATACCAAGATCATCAAGGTTGGAACTGCACTTAACTCACTTTCTAAGGCATATGGCGAGTTAATTCCAACTGCTGAATCAACAGTTAAGCGTGCCGCAGCCAAGATCATTAGCTTTGGAGTATCAGGAGATAAAGATAAACTCTCACTTACCTACCCAGATGCGCCTGCTGAAGTGCGTGAGTTAAAGAACTCTGAACTCGGTGGCGAAGAAGATTTCATTGATGCAGAAGAAGTAAAGGATGAAGAATGAGTACAAATGTAGATGCAAAACCTTTGATCAAAGGCCCTGGCCTAAAGAAAGAGGGCGTCGTTGTCCTCCAAACTCTCTTCATCGCTCTCTTTGCCGGTCTTGAACTGCTTATTCGCAGCGGTGCCGGAATCGTCTCTGGCTTAATTATCTGCGTAGTTCTCTTCGGTGGAATTCGCTTTGGTCGCAAGGGCACAACTTACGTCTCAGTTGTCACACCACCGTTAGCGTTTGCCGCAACAGTTCTTCTCTATTTAATCCTTAGTGTTGGATTTAAACCATCCCGTTTAGGAATCGATTTCATTGCATCTCTTGCCAGCATTGCGCCTTACTTATTAGTTAGCGCTCTTTATGGCTGGTTTGTATTTCTTAACGAGAAAGCAAAAGCGCGCAAACCTAAGGCGCGTGGCTAAGCAGTTTTTTTATAGCCCTTTGGGCAGGTTGGCTTACTTCCACTTATTACCTTTTTTAATTTGCCTTTAGCGCAAGTTATAGAAATTTTCTTTTGAGCCTGTGTAAATTTAATTTTAATCTTTGGAGTCGAGTAGGAGAAGTTCTTAACAATTATCTTCGTGACACCATTTTTTTCTGTAAATAAAGTAGTTGCAATTTTTGGCCTACCTTCACTGGTCACGACTGAAATTTCAGCAGCGAGGGGTAGATTTGGCAGTGAATAAATACAGCGCAGTGCTTTTGCAGAAATTTCTAAATCGAATGATCCTGAAGTGGTCTTTCCATCAGGCAGAAAGTGCGGAGAGGCCAATAAATACTGAATCTCACCATCAATAATCTGCGGAGGATTTCGACTAAAAGTCATTGCATTGGTTGCAAGAACGCCACCAAAATTTTCTGCTGAATCGATACATGGACCGTTTCCACCTTGCAAGCAATCAACTTGCAAGCTCTCAGAACAAAATGCAGTAAATCTTGAGGATCCGTTTAAGCTCCAACGCGACTCAATCTCATCTGACTTTTCTTTTAATTCTTTAAAGATATCTTCGGCGTACATGAGCGCTAAACCTGGTTGAATATCAAGGTATCCATTTTCACTAGCCAACCTAGATATATAGGAATTTGGGTATCCAGCGGGATAATTATAGAAAGCGCTAGGCGAAACATCTCCATATATTTTGGGGACTTCAACGCTTTCTCCAGAGAGCTTTACTCGCTTTCCCTGCAAAATTTCACTCACTTCAACGCTTGGTCCGGACATTCGCCCAGCCAACCAATTTGGTGGACTCGTAGACAGCCGTAAGGTTGCTTCGATGAAGGCGCTGGAAGAGGCAGCTTTAGATATGCACTCATCCTGATAGATAGCGAGGCAATCATTACCCGAACTTAGTTCAACCTCTGTGATGTCAATTCCAAAGTAAGGAATTTGTATTTTTCCATATGTTAAATCAGCGCGTTTTGCCAGAAGCGCACTGAGTTTTGTTGTAACAAGAAAATATCTATCTATATCATTTCCATATTTCACAGAATAAATACTGCTAGATTTTCCGCTTAGCGATTGGTCGCCGTTCTTTATTATCACTTCTTCGCCCCTGGTATAGCCAAAGAATTCAGTATTTAGCAGTTCAGTATCTTTGAATTTAACTTTTAAACTTTCAACGCAATCAACATTTTTGGTTGTCTCACATTTAGGAAGAATCAAATCAGCAAGAATTCCAACTTTTGCATTTTGGCAATCGGGGTCTTGTAGAGAATCGCAGATTTGATCGCCAGATAGGTAGGGAAGACCGTTACTTGATCCAATTTGATCAATTTTGGTGATACTTGACTCTGTCTCTCCATTTTGAACACCATCAGTTGCAAAAGTTACATATATAGATTCTGCTGCAATTGCGGGAATAGGGCTCAAAATTATTGAGAGCGTTAAAAGGGAGACAAGCGCTTTCATCATCTTCAAACTACTTACCGGCGGTCTTTAGCTCTTTACGTAGCTCAGGTGGAAGTGCAAAAAGCAGCGTCTCTTGTGTCGCAGTAACTTCTTCAACGCTGCCAAAACCTCGTTCTGCAAGCCAGGCTAACAAATCGCGAACCAAAATCTCAGGTACTGATGCACCACTTGTTACACCAATAGTCTCAACGCCAATTAGCCAGGCATCATCTGCCTCTTCTGCAAAATCAATTAGATAAGCATTTGCGGCGCCGTATTCCTTTGCAACTTCTACTAAGCGAACCGAGTTTGAAGAGTTAGTCGAACCAACCACAATCACTAATTCAGCTTGCGGTGCAATCTGCTTGATCGCTTCTTGGCGGTTCTGTGTTGCATAACAAATGTCATCAGATGGTGGATTAGCGATCTCTGGGAAACGCTCTTTCAGGATTGCAACTGA
>JBIIRS010000172.1:0-3227 GCA_044341425.1 Candidatus Planktophila sp.
CGCTACCGTGATCTAGATGTTCTTCTTGTCGACGATATTCAATTCTTGGAAAATAAAGAACGTACTCAAGAGGAGTTCTTCCATACTTTCAATACGCTTTATAACGCCAATAAACAAATAGTTATCTCATCTGATCGCCCGCCAAAGCAATTAACAACTTTGGAAGATCGCCTCCGTTCTCGTTTCGAGTGGGGTTTGATTACAGATATCCAACCGCCAGAACTTGAAACCCGTATTGCGATTCTGCGCAAGAAAGCTGCGCAAGATAAATTAAATGCACCGGATGATGTTCTTGAATACATCGCAAGTAAAATCTCGACAAACATTCGCGAGCTTGAGGGTGCACTTATTCGCGTTACCGCTTTCGCTAGCCTTAACCGTCAGGGCGTTGATTTAGGTTTAGCGGAGATTGTTCTTAAAGATTTGATCCCAAGTGGCGCCGGTCCAGAAATCACAGCGCCGACAATCATGGCCCAGACCGCTGCTTACTTCAGTTTGACGATCGATGACCTTTGTGGAACTTCACGTTCTCGGGTTTTGGTAAATGCGCGCCAGATTGCGATGTACTTATGTCGTGAGCTCACCGAGCTTTCGCTACCTAAGATCGGCCAGACATTTGGTGGCCGCGACCACACAACTGTTATGCACGCCGACCGAAAGATCCGCCAACTGATGGCTGAGCGCCGGTCTATCTATAACCAAGTCACTGAGTTAACCAACCGGATCAAATCTCAAAATAGGGGTTAGGTGTTTTGTCCGATTTCTTACCTTTTGGGGTGCTTACCCCCAACTGTGGAGAAATTGTGGATAACTGTGGATTTCAACGGGAAATCTGTGGTTAAAGCCGAGTTAAAAAAGTCTCGTTTTTAAGAAAAGGGGGTTTGCGATGAGAGAAGAGCTCAATACACACAGAAACGCTGGGTTTGTCCACAACTTTCCAACAGGTAAAAACGCCTCTGAGCAGGACTTTCCGTTGTTATCCACAGATATCCATGGTGGTTACTACTACTACCTATATATACAAGAAACCCGCCCCCAAGCGAACCCCACAGCTTTTAAATCTTTAAAAACCCAACTAACTAAAAACCTACCTGCTGTGCAAGACTTTCAACTAAAGAAAAAGAGGGTTACGGCGTGAAATTCACTGTAGATCAAGGCGCGCTCACAGATGGCGTCAACTGGGTATCCCGAAGCCTTTCAACCCGCCCAATTAAAACCGAGCTTCTCGGAATTGTTATCGACGCCACTGGCGATGAGGTAATCCTCTCCGGTTCTGATTTAGAAACCTCAAGTAAATCTTTCTTTAAAGCAGATATCGCACAACCTGGAAAAGTATTGGTTCCCGGAAAGTTACTCGCAGAAATTTCTCGCTCGCTTCCAAATAAACCAATCACAATCACTTTAGATGGTTCTCGTGTTCTTGTTACTTCAGGTTCAGCAAAATTCACGCTACCAACTCTTTCAATCTCTGAATATCCAAACTTGCCTGAACTTCCAGAAACAACCGGAGTTGTTGCAAGCGATATTTTCGCAACCGCAGTTGCACAAGTTGCAATTGCTGCAGGACGCGATGATTCACTACCAACACTTACTGGTGTGCACATTGAAATCAACGAAGAGACCGTGATGCTAGCTGCAACAGACCGCTACCGTTTAGCAGTTCGCGAATTTAACTGGCAACCAACTTCGCCCGGCGTCTCAACAACATCTCTGTTGCGCGGGCGCACAATTGCCGATGCCGCTAAATCTTTAACCGGTTCAAAGAACGTTTCGCTATCTTTCGCACCAGCAACAAGCAACGACCGCCTTGCAGGATTTTCCGGCGAAGGCAAGTCGATGACATCGCGCATGTTGGATGGAACATTTCCCCCATACCGCCACTTGTTGCCACAAGAGATAACAACTACTGCAATCGTTGAAGTTGCACCCTTCTTAGATTCAGTTCGCCGTGTTGCACTCGTTACCGATAAAACGGTCCCGCTTCGCCTTGAGTTTGCAAACAACTCTGTCTCGCTAGAAGCTGGAGCCGGTGAAGAAGCGCAAGCAACTGAAGCAATTGAAATCTTGTTAAATGGCGAAGCGATCTCAATCGCCTTCAACCCAGTTTTCTTGGCTGATGGCCTACAAGCTGTTGGTACTTCATTTGTGCAAATTTCATTCACTGGTTCAAATAAACCAGCGATACTCATGGGCAAATCAGAGCGCGATGGCAAGGTAATCGAAAACTATCGCTACCTTTTAATGCCGATGCGCTACGCCTCTTAAGGCCACTTAAGTGCGCGTTAAAAAATTAGCGCTGACTAATTTCCGCTCATATAAATCACTCGAGTTAGAGTTAGATCCTGGACCAACCACCTTTATTGGCAACAACGGCTCCGGCAAAACAAATATCGTCGAAAGTTTGATCTACCTCGCATATCTTTCCTCGCACCGAGTTTCTCAAAACCTTCCACTCCTGCATCTTGGCACCAATCAAGCGATCATTCGTGCCGAGATCGAACGCGATGATCGCACCCTGCAAGTAGACCTAGAGATAAATGCCAGTAAAGCCAACCGCGCGCGGTTAAATCAAAACCCAACTAAGTCACAGCGCGAGATTTTAGGCGCCCTGCAAGTTATTTACTTCTCACCCGAAGATTTAGATCTGGTGCGCGGTGAACCAACCCACCGCCGAGATTTTCTAGACAAACTTTTGATTATGCGCAGCCCCCGTCTTGCCGGAGTTATCTCTGATTATGACCGCGTTGTTAAACAACGCAACACCTTGTTAAAAACTCGCTCTCCTGAAAACGCCCTAGCGCCATGGACAGAACAGATAATTAACTTAGGTGCGCAATTAAGCGCTGAAAGAATCGCTTTAGTTGAAGAGTTAAACCCATATGTCGCCGCAAACTACGCCAATTTAAATGAGGTAAAACCTGCTTCAATCTCTTATAAATCAGCAACCGACGGCTTAACCACAAATACAGAAAAGAACATCCAAACCCTAACCGCGCGCCAATTAGAAGTAGCCCGTCAAGAAACCGAACGCGGAGCTTCACTAATCGGCCCGCACCGCGATGACCTACATCTGCAACTCGGTGACTTTCCCGCAAAAGGTTATGCCAGCCATGGCGAATCCTGGTCGATGGCGATCTCACTTCGTATTGGATCATTTAACTTACTTAAATCTGAAGGCGCCGAACCTATTTTAATTCTCGACGATATCTTCGCCGAGTTAGATACCA
>JBIIRS010000128.1:0-3209 GCA_044341425.1 Candidatus Planktophila sp.
ATGCCGATGTATCAGTGATTATGCCGATCGGTCTTGACCATATGGAGTACTTAGGAAACACAATTGCAGAAATTGCGACAACTAAAGCGGGAATTATTAAGGAACAAGGTTTCGTGGTCTTGGCACAACAAGAGCCAGAAGCAGCTGTAGAGCTATTGCGCAGAGCCGCCGAAGTCGGTGCAGATGTTGCACGTGAAGGCCTTGAGTATTCAATTGATTCTCGTGCGATTGCCGTTGGCGGTCAATTGATCTCGATCACTGGTTTACGTGGACATTACGACGATATTTTCTTGCCTCTCCACGGTAAGCATCAAGCCTCAAACGCAGCAGCAGCTCTGATCGCCGTTGAGGCCTTCTTTGGTGAGCAAGATTTAGATATAGATGCGGTACGAGCCGGATTTGCCAATGTGACCTCACCAGGGCGCTGCGAGATTATTCATCGCGATCCAACAATTATCTTAGATGCGGCTCATAATCCTCATGGAGCCAAAGCGATAGCAGAAACAATCCAGAGCGAATTCACCTTTGATGATGTCACCGGAATTGTGGCGCTGATGGCCGATAAAGATGCCCTCGGAATTTTGCAGGCGCTGGAGCCGATCATGAACCAGATAATTGTGACTACCAACTCAGCGGCACGTTCAATGCCGGTTAGCGATTTAGAAGCGCTAGCAACTCAAGTATTTGGAGCCGATCGAGTATTTGCGCAACTAACTCTGGCTGATGCAATTGAAAAAGCGATTAAGGATTCAGTGCGTCCGTTAAGCGATGAGTCGCTAGCGATATTGATAACCGGTTCGGTAGTTACAGTTGGCGAAGCGCGTACTGCGGTGCGAAAGAAATATGCGAAGGTACCGATTGAGGAGGGTAAGTAATGCGAGTGCTTGGTTCTTCAGTTCTTGCTATGGAGTTCTTAGTCATGGGTTTTGCAATGCTGCTCGCAAAAGATGAGAGCAATTCAGCAACTATGATTTATGGCGCAGTAGTTATGTTTTTGATGATCTATGCAATTCGCCTTCTCAAGAAGCGCTCAGGCTGGATCTTCGGTTCACTTCTGCAGATCGCAATGGCTGCATATAGCTTCGCAGTTCCATCAATGGCGATCATCAGCGTTATTTTTATAGGGTTATGGATTGCGGCGATAATTGTTGGCCGCAAGGGTGAGGCGGCTCGTGCCGCCCTCTTGGCGCAAGGTAACCCCGCCGACCGAAAAGGCGATGAAAAGTAGGGCGAAATCGCTGTGGAGCGGATACGCCCAGATGCCTAATAGACTAGGCAGGTGAGCACAGAAAAGACCTTGATCCTCGTAAAGCCAGATGGCGTACGCCGCCAATTGGTGGGCGAAGTTATTTCGCGTATCGAGAAGAAAGGTTATGTTGTAACCGCGCTCAAGATGATGCAGGCAGATCGCGCACTTCTAGAACGTCATTACGCAGAACATCAAGGCAAACCATTTTTCGAACCACTTGTTGAGTTCATGATGTCAGGTCCGATCGTTGCAATAGTTGCTGAAGGCAATCGCGTTATCGAAGGATTCCGTTCTCTTGCTGGAGTAACTGATCCAACGGTTGCTCCCGGAACAATTCGTGGCGATCTAGCTCGCGATCAAGGAACCAAAGTTGTACAGAACATCGTGCATGGCTCTGACTCACCAGAATCTGCAGCACGCGAAATCGAAATTTTCTTCGGAAAGTAATTCCAAGTAATTCAAAGCAAAGCGATTAACTGAAGGGTTAAACATGAGTAATAAAATGTCATTTATCGGCCGAGATATGGCTGTTGACTTGGGCACCGCAAACACCCTGGTCTACGTACGCGGTCGTGGCATTGTTCTAAACGAGCCTTCAGTAGTTGCAGTTAACCAAGACACTGGCGGAATCCTTGCCGTTGGTCTGGAAGCTAAGAAGATGATCGGTCGCACACCTGGAAATATCGTTGCGATCCGTCCACTTAAAGATGGCGTTATTGCAGACTTCGATACAACCGAGCGTATGCTCCGTTACTTTATTCAGAAAGTGCATCGCCGTCGTTACTTGGCTAAGCCACGTATCGTCGTTTGCGTTCCATCAGGTATCACAGGTGTTGAGCAGCGCGCAGTTAAAGATGCTGGCTATGCAGCAGGCGCTCGCAAGGTTTACATCATTGAAGAACCAATGGCGGCAGCAATCGGTGCAGGCCTGCCAATCCACGAACCAACTGGAAATATGGTTGTAGATATCGGTGGCGGTACAACTGAAGTTGCAGTTATTTCTCTGGGCGGAATCGTTACATCCCTTTCAATTCGCGTTGGCGGAGATGAGCTCGATCAATCGATTATTAACTGGGTTAAGCGCGAATTCTCACTTCTTCTCGGCGAACGTACCGCTGAAGAAATCAAGATGGCGATCGGTTCTGCCTACCCACTACAAGGTGAAAACGATGCAGAAATCCGTGGTCGCGATCTTGCAACCGGCCTTCCAAAGACAATCGTTGTATCAGCGGCAGAAATTCGTAAGGCCCTTGAAGAGCCAGTAAATGCGATCATCAACGCAGTAAAGAGCACGCTCGATAAATGTCCACCAGAACTTTCTTCAGATCTTATGGATCGCGGAATTGTTCTAACTGGTGGCGGAGCGCTCCTTAAGGGTCTAGATGAGCGCCTTCGCAAAGAGACCGGAATGCCAATTCATATCGCTGATCGTCCGCTGGATGCAGTTGTTGAAGGTTCCGGAAAGTGCATTGAAGAGTTCGAAGCCCTTGAAAAGGTTTTGATCTCCGAGCCTCGTCGATAGGAATTAAAGATGCGTAACGGCGGCGATAACCGCGGTCGTCTCCTTCTCATTTCACTTATTGTCACCGCTCTATTTCTAATCACTTTAGATCTACGTGGCGTCCAAGTAATCACTGGGCTACGCAACGGTTCGCAATCTGCGCTTTCACCAGTTCAATCAGTTGCCGCAACTATTTTTCGCCCTGTTGGAAATTTCTTCTCTGATGTAACCCAACTAGGTCGCACTCGTGGAGAGATCGAGCGCTTGAAGGCCGCCAATGAAAAATTGCAGAAAGAACTAATTGATCGCAAGAACGCAGATGCCGAACTTGCACAGTTAAAGTCAGTACTTGATCTGGCGGGAACTGCCAAATTTAAAGTTGTAAATGCGAAGGTAATTTCACTGGGCTCCACATCATCATTTACCCAGACAATTACCATTAACGCAGGTACCAATGAT
>JBIIRS010000129.1:0-3205 GCA_044341425.1 Candidatus Planktophila sp.
AGGCACTATCTGGCGAATCGCGATCCATCTAACATTTGTTGTTTCCGGCGTTCTCTTCGCTTTGATGGACTGGATTGCAGATAAGCGTGAATTTGTCGGCACTCATAAGTAGTGAATAAAAGTAATCCCCGTCTAAATTTCTTAGCGGCAATTTCAGGAGTAATGATCGCGCTGCAAGCGCGCGCCAATGGCGAGCTTTCACACCGCATGGGAAACCCGATTGAAGCCGCGCTAGTTTCATTTGGCTCTGGACTCATAGTCATTTCGGTAATCGCTGCCTTCAATCCAGCGATTAAGCAAGGTATCCGTAATCTAAAGAGCGCTGTAAAAAAGAGAGAGATTCCAGTCTGGACCCTCTTTGCTGGAATGTTAGGTGGAAGTTTTGTTGCATTTCAAACTCAGGTAGTTCCAATCGTTGGCGTTGCGATTTATTCAGTGGCATCAATCGCAGGGCAGACCGCATCATCGCTATTTGTTGACCGGATCGGATTAACTGGCGGTGGCAAGAAAGCGATTACCAAGCGAAGAGTTCTGGCAGCGTTTGTGACTGTATTTGCAGTCTTGGTATCGGTATTGGATCGAATAGATGCGCAAAATCTTTCTCTATTTGCAGTCTTCTTCGGTGTTTTCGCTGGTGCGATCGTAGGTGTTCAAAGAGCGCTAAACGGCCAAATAAATGAGAGCACTCAACAAAGTTTCACAACTTCCCTGCTTAACTTCATAATGGGAACAACCTTCTTATTGATATTTCTACTGATTGCAGCGCTAGTAACTCAAGTAGAGATAGTCGCTCTTCCATCTGGCCCATGGTGGATGTATACCGGTGGAACAATCGGGGTTATCTACATCGCATTCACATCAACAATTGTTCAATATTTAGGTGTGCTGACATTTACATTAATTAGCGTAGGCGGACAACTAGTTGGATCTTTGCTAATTGACCTTTACTCCCCAACCCAAGGCGTTCAAGTTAGCGCTTACCTAGTAACTGGAATTCTTATGACTTATCTGGGCGTGGTTGTCGGTGGCGTCGGTAATTCACAAAAACGGAGATTATTGAAGCGCCAATAAAGAAGGCGGCCAGTGCATAAGAAAAATTCTTAACCCATGGGATAGAAGCTGCGTAGTAACCAGCAAGCGTAATACCTACGCCCCATAACAAAGCACCGAGAACATTTGCTGAAAGAAATTTGTAGTAATTCATCTTCGCGGCCCCGGCAATTGGTGGCACAAAGGTACGAATCCATGGGAAGAACCTTGCGGCAACAACTGCCCACCAGCCATTTCTTTCATAGAAAACTTCAGAATTTTTGATCATCTTCTGAACACGTGGAGATTTGCGCTTATCTAGATAGGGGCGACCTACAACTCGGCCAATCACGAATCCAACTTGATCTCCGAAGAAAGCTGCTAGAAATATTGCAAATACCAGGATTACAATATTTATATTCCCATGGAGTGCAGCCACAAGCCCCGCGCTAAAGAGAATGGAATCACCGGGTAGGAAGAATCCAAAGAGCAGACCGGTTTCGACAAATACGATTCCGGCAACCACAACATAGAAGATAAATGGCGCGAGCGTGGAGAGTTGTGAATCAAAAGAGGCTGCAAACTCCATTTAAACGCTCTTTTTAACTGCCGCCGCCACTTTTGCGACAACTTGTGAGTCAAAGACGCTTGGAACAATAAAAGAGGCATTTAACTGAGATTCAGAGACGCAAGATGCGATCGCCTCGGCTGCTGCAATCAGCAATTCATCAGTGATCTTATGAGCTTGAGCATCCAATAGCCCACGGAAGATTCCAGGGAAGGCCAGCACGTTGTTAATTTGATTTGGTTGATCGCTTCGTCCTGTTGCAACAACGGTTGCGTACTTACGAGCAATAAAGGGATCGATTTCTGGATCTGGGTTAGCGAGTGCAAAAACTATGGAGCCCTTTGCCATTCCAGCAACATCTTCTTCAGTCAATACATTTGGAGCGCTAACGCCAATAAAGACATCGGCTCCCTTCATGGCATCTGAAATTTTGCCTGAAAATCCAGGAGTGACGCAACCATCTTTATCGAAAGCAATTATCTTTGAGGCGCCACTCTTTGTTAACAGCCGCGCAATTGCAGTTCCGGCAGCGCCAGCACCGCTCATGACGATGGTGATCTCACTCATCTTCTTCTTGACTAGTTTGAGTGAATTGGTCAGCGCCGCAAGTACGACAATCGCTGTGCCATGTTGATCATCATGAAAAACTGGAATATCTAACAATTCGCGCAAGCGTTCTTCGATTTCAAAACAACGTGGCGCAGAGATATCTTCCAAGTTGATTCCACCGTAGACGGGCGCAATTAATTGAACGGTGCGGACAATCTCATCGACATCTTGAGTGTCAAGACAAACTGGCCATGCATCAACATCTGCAAAGCGCTTAAAGAGCGCAGCCTTTCCTTCCATAACTGGCAAGGCAGCTGCCGGTCCAATATTTCCAAGGCCAAGAACTGCAGAACCATCTGTGACAACAGCAACGGTATTGCGCTTCATCGTTAGGCGACGAACATCAGATGGATCATCAACAATTGCCTGACAGATGCGTGCAACTCCAGGGGTGTAAGCGCGAGAGAGGTCATCACGAGTCTTTAATGGGACTTTTGATTGAACTTCTAACTTTCCACCAAGGTGAAGTAGAAATGTACGGTCACTTACTTTGCGAACCGTTAGGCCTTTATGAGCAGTTAACGCTAAATTTATTTCTTGTGCATGATCGGCATCAATGGTGTCGCAAGTTACGTCGATGACAACTCTCTCAAGAAGTGACTCAACAACGTCAAGTGCAGTGATAGTTGCACCTGCGCCGGTGATGGTTGCAGTAATTAGCGCAACAGGCTGAAGTTCAGGAGCGCCTTCAACACGGATTGTGATTCCGTATCCAGGGGAAGTTGAGGCCATTTAAACGACACCATAAAGGCGATCGCCGGCATCACCAAGACCAGGAACGATATAACCATGTTCATTGAGTTTTTCATCGAGGGCGCCAGTAACCAAGGTAATTGGAACGCCAGATTTCGCAAAGGCATCTTCTAAAACTTTAATTCCTTCAGGTGCTGAGAGAATGCAGATTGCGGTGATGTCATCAGCGCCGCGCTCGATCAAGAAGTTAATTGCCGCAACAAGCGTTCCACCAGTTGCCAACATCGGATCTAAAACAAAGCATTG
>JBIIRS010000130.1:0-3191 GCA_044341425.1 Candidatus Planktophila sp.
TTAACGAGGCGACAAAGTTGGCAGGAGCTGCAGGAACAAAGGGAACTCAGGATCTAGCAGTTGCGGATAAGTTGATCGCAAAGATCGATGAGATTGCCGAGATCTTTTGGGCGACTAAGAAAGCCTAGTTATCTGAAGATTTAATTAGAGATTGCGCGGCGGTTCGGGCGAGGAAAGATACTCGCTCCACCGCCGTTCTTTCTATTATGGCAAAAGCGATATGGCGCTCACCTTCATAGATATCGCATTCAAAGATCATCGAACGCCCATCCATTTCAGTACAGCGCGCGGCTCCGCGAATTTCAGAACCAATACCAACTGAATCAATTACCGAGATATCGAATTTATCTACGATCGTTGTCTCGCCTGTTTCTAAATACTCGCTCAGCGCTGCAACACATGCGCTCTCCATCACGCTCATCAAATGGCCGGGCGCAAGAATTGGTAGATCAGATATTCCCATTGCTAGACAGGTATCGCCTGGGCGAACGGTCATTACCGAGAAACCTACTGCTCCGATTACTTCTTCAGCTGGGCGCATAAATCTTGAATTACTTTTCGTCGTCGATGAAGTGCTGAACGTGAGTTTGTTCAATCTGAATTTCGCGATGTTCTACGTTGCCGAATTCATCGATTTCAATTGAAATTTCGGTCATGCTGTATTGCGTTACGACTTCAGTAACGCCCACACCACTTGCTTGGCGCAGTAGTTCTTCGTGGATGCTGCGATGTAGATCTTCTGGGGCCTTCTCATCGCAAGAACGGCGCAGCACATCTTGCAAGAGAGTATGCATAGCCTGCTCATGTTCAACTTCAGCACGGCAGGCAAGGCAAGAATTTAGATGCGACTCAATAGCTTGTGGGTTACGGGCCTCTTCAACCACACCTTCGATGATAAATACAACGGAGGAGAGAACTTCAATACATGGAATCTCTTCGATATGGCTCATGCCTTCTCTCCCTTTCCGCTCTTATCTTTATTCTTTGAGTCAGTGGAGTAACCAAGTTCTTTGGCATAGTCGGCTAACTTCTCGCGCAGTAATTTACGTCCGCGGTGCAGACGTGACATCACTGTGCCGGCAGGAACATCGACAATATCTGCAATCTCTTTATAGGAAAAACCTTCTACATCTGCTAAGTAAACGGCGATACGAAATTCTTCTGGGATCTCTTGCAGTGCGCGTTTGATATCGCTATCAGGCAAATTCTCTAGCGCTTCTACTTCTGCAGATTTTCCGAGATCACTTGTGTGTGATTGCGCCTCAGCTAACTGCCAATCTTCGAGTTCGCCAGCAGCAAGTTGTGGGCGGCGTTGATCTTTACGATAAGAATTAATGAATGTGGTTGTAAGCACGCGATAGAGCCAAGCGCGTAAGTTGGTGCCTTCTTCAAATTGGTGAAATGAGTTAAAGGCTTTTAGATATGTATCTTGAACTAGATCGCGCGCATCTTCGGGGTTCTTTGTATAACGAAGCGCTGCTGCATATAACTGGTCCATAAACACGATGGCATCGCGCTCGAACCGAGTATTGCGATCGGAAGCGCTCTCTAGGACTAGATCTTTAGATGCCATCTCTTACACACTATCCCAAAGTCTTAGAAATCGCTCTTTATGAGTGCTCAACGCCGAACCTTAGAAGAGGGTCTGCGCCTCACCCAGTTCGATCTCAGCAATCAATTCGGGGCCGTTATTTGCCACCAGATTTACCCGCGATGAAACTGGTCTAGTTACCAAACCGGCGGCCGGATCTGGGTTCTGCATTAGCGCAATTAAGCCTTCGATCTCGCGATTTTTTGGATCTAACCAATCGCTCCATTTAGCGCGCTCCATAAATACCGGCATTCGGCTATGGATTGTTGCTAACTCGCCAACTGCTTCGCGAGTAATAATCGCAGCAGATTGAATCTCTTCGCCTTTCTCATTCTTCCAGGTACTCCAGATTCCAGCGATCGAAAGTGATCTATTGGGTTCTGCAGAAGTTATATAGAAAGGTTGTTTTGGTGGGTACTTACCGAGTGATGTCGCCCATTCGTAATAACCAGTTGCCGGAATCAAACAACGGGTTGTGCGAAAGGCTTGGCGAAATGTTGGCTTCTCATGAATTGATTCGCTACGTGCATTAATTGCATGTGATTGCGAGGCGCGCGCTTCTGCAAAGTTCTTCTGCCACGGAGCGATGATTCCCCAAGATGCGCTATCCAATATTCTCTCCAAAGAATTGGAATTGCTGGGCGTATCGCGAATAATGTAAATCTCATTGGTCGGTGCGATATTCCAATTTAGCGGTAGAGATGCATCCAGGGTCGAACCATCGAGATCAAATTCCCCGATGATCTCGTCCATCTCCTGCGCTCTGGCATAACGACCGCACATAGGTAGAGAGTAGACTGTTGCTTATGCTCTGGCCCGCTCCATTTCGTGGAGATAAGAAAGTCAGCGCGCGAGTAGTAATCCCGGGTTCAAAATCGGTGACCAACCGCGCGCTAATTCTTGCTGCGCAGGCCACCAGCCCTTCGCTTTTAAAGCGCCCACTTATCTCCCGCGATACCGAGTTAATGGTTGCCGGGCTTCGCGCGATGGGTATTGGAATTAAAGATGTACAGGTAGATGGCGACTTGGCTTGGGAGATAACTCCTGCGCCACTTCGCGGTCCTGCAAAGGTTGATGTTGGAAATGCCGGAACTGTTATGCGCTTCTTGCCGCCACTTTCTGCGCTGGCACAAGGCGATATTTCATTTGATGGCGATCCCCGTTCTTACGAACGTCCCCTTGGGCCAGTGATTGCTGCTCTAGAAGATCTTGGAATCGAGATTGAACACGGTGGTCGTTATAGCCTGCCGATGGT
The DNA here is from genome assembly GCA_044341425.1 of Candidatus Planktophila sp. Lineage (GTDB taxonomy): Bacteria > Actinomycetota > Actinomycetes > Nanopelagicales > Nanopelagicaceae > Planktophila. The sequence goes on from JBIIRS010000130.1 coordinate 2,847, forward strand.
TGTTAAGAGCAAAGGCGAAATTCCTGGCGGTGCGCTAACTATTGATGCCAGCGCATCAAGTCAATTCTTATCTGCGCTCCTTTTAATTGCGCCAAGTACGCGCGATGGAATCGTTGCAACGCATAAAGGCGGACCACTTCCATCAATGCCACATATCGATATGACGGTGCAGATGCTCCGCGATTTCGGTGCAGAAGTTACCGTTGATAAATCTGCCAACAGCTGGAGCGTCTCTGCTGGCGCTCTGCAAGGACAAGATTTAGTTATCGAACCAGATCTTTCAAATGCTGCGCCATTTCTTTCCATCGCCATGGTCTGTGGCGGATCAATCACAATTGCAGATTG
>JBIIRS010000131.1:0-3189 GCA_044341425.1 Candidatus Planktophila sp.
TTGTACCGAATGCAGCTTCTTTAAAAGTAATGGTTGCTTCGGTTTGTAAATCCTGTCCTTTACGTGGGCCGCGACGACCACCGCCACCAAATAAGTTAGCGAAGATATCTTGAGGATTGCCGCCGCCGAAGATGTCGGAGAAATCTCCGCCTTGGAAGTTCTGCCCACCTTGTGGTGCACGCATTCCACCGCGTACGAACATATCTCGCGCTTGATCGTATTCAGCGCGCTTTTTTCCATCGGACAAGATGTCGTAAGCCTCAGATACTGCCTTGAACTTTTCTTCCATTGCGGTGTCACCCTTGGTTTTATCAGGGTGAAGTTCGCGCGCTAAAGAACGGTATTTCTTCTTAATCTCATCGCCGCTGGCAGATTTGCCAACGCCCAAAATCTTGTAGAAATCCTTCTCGTAAAGGTCTTTAGCGGCCATGGAAAGTGTTTACTCCGCGGTCGTTTCGGCTGGATCGGTAACTGCAACGCGAGCTGGGCGCAGGATACGTTCTTTATATTTATATCCTGGCTGCAAGATCTTTGTAGCAGTTGGCACCTTTACATCTGCACTTGTGTCATGCAGAAGTGCTTCATGAATTTGTGGGTCAAATTCATCGCCTTCGGTACCGTACTTTTCTAAACCAAGTCGAGTTGTTACGGCAGCGATTTGATCTGCAACAGATTTAAATCCACCAGTTAGTTCGCCGTGTTCGGTTGCACGTGCAATGTCATCGAGAGTTGCAAGAAGTTCAGTTAAAACTCCACCAATTGCTAACTCGTGAGCAAGTGAACGATCGCGTTCTACGCGTTTGCGATAGTTGGCATATTCGGCCTGAAGTCGTTGTAAATCAGCGGTGAGCGCTGCCACCGGATCAGTTTCCTGAACCGGGGCAGCCTCCACTGCTTCAACTACATCTTCAACAGTCTCAACAACTTCAGAAGTTGTCTGCTCTGACATTAGTTCTTGCCTTCGTCAACAACCTCTGCGTCTTCAACACCGTCTTCAGTTGCTGCGCCATCTCCGGCTGCTGCACCTGCTGCGGCATACATCGCTGCGCCAAGTGCTTGGCTAAGCGTTGCAACCTTTTCGGTGTTTGACTTGATTGATTCGAAGTTAGCGCCGCCGAGTGCAGTCTTAAGTTCAGCAAGAGCTGCTTCAACTTCAGTCTTCTTCTCAGCTGCTTCACCTTCTGAAAGTTTTTCTGCATTATCTGCGATGAACTTTTCAGTCTGGTAGACGAGTGAGTCTCCGTTGTTGCGGATCTCTGCTTCTTCCTTACGTTGCTTATCTTCAGCAGCGTGGGCTTCTGCATCTGCCATCATGCGATCGATCTCTTCCTTAGAAAGAGCAGATCCACCGCTGATTGTGACTGATTGTTCTTTGCCAGTTGCTAGATCTTTGGCAGATACGTGAACGATTCCGTTTGCGTCAATGTCGAAGGTAACTTCAACTTGTGGAACTCCGCGTGGAGCTGGTGCGATTCCGGTTAGTTCGAACATGCCTAGCTTCTTGTTGTAAGCAGCCATTTCACGCTCGCCCTGGTAAACCTGAATCTGCACAGCTGGCTGATTGTCATCAGCAGTTGTAAAGATTTCGCTGCGCTTTGTAGGGATAGTTGTGTTGCGCTCGATCATCTTGGTCATAACGCCACCCTTGGTTTCGATACCAAGTGTTAGTGGTGTTACATCGAGAAGGAGAACATCTTTAACTTCACCCTTAAGAACACCTGCTTGAAGTGATGCACCAACTGCAACTACTTCATCAGGATTTACGCCCTTATTTGGCTCTTTTCCGCCGGTTAGGTCGCGGACTAGATCAACGACCGCTGGCATACGAGTTGAACCGCCAACAAGAACAACGCTCTTGATGTTGCCGATTGCGATTCCAGAGTCTTTAAGAACTTGCTGGAATGGCTTCTTGCAACGTTCTAGAAGTGGCGCTGTAAGTGTTTGGAATTGTGCGCGGGTAATTGTCTCGTCAAGGAAGAGTGGGTTCTTCTCTGCATCAACAGTGATGTAAGGCAAGTTAACTGAAGCTTGCTGTGATGATGAGAGTTCGATCTTTGCCTTTTCAGCCGCTTCACGAACACGTTGCATCGCCATCTTGTCTTTAGTTAAATCAATTCCGTTCTTCGAACCGAATGTTTGAACTAAGTGATCGACAAGTGCTTGATCCCAGTCATCGCCACCGAGATGGTTATCACCAGCGGTTGCTTTTACTTCAACAACGCCATCGCCGATTTCAAGAAGAGAAACGTCGAATGTTCCGCCGCCTAAGTCGAATACAAGAATTGTTTGTTCTTGATCTGCTTTATCAAGGCCGTATGCGAGCGCTGCTGCAGTTGGTTCGTTGATAATGCGGAGAACATTGAGGCCTGCAATTTCGCCGGCTTCTTTTGTTGCTTGACGCTCTGCATCAGAGAAATATGCAGGAACGGTGATAACTGCATCTGTAACTGTTTCTCCGAGATATGCCTCAGCATCGCGCTTTAGCTTTTGCAGAATACGTGCAGAAATTTCTTGTGGTGTGTACTTCTTGCCATCGATATCAATGGTCCAGTTAGTACCCATGTGACGCTTAACGGAACGGATTGTGCGTTCAACGTTTGTCACTGATTGACGCTTAGCAACTTCACCGACGAGGACTTCGCCATTCTTTGCGAAGGCGACGATCGATGGGGTTGTGCGAGCGCCTTCTGCGTTTGCGATAACCGTTGGCTCTCCACCTTCGAGTACCGATACGCAGCTATTTGTAGTTCCGAGGTCGATTCCGACTGCTCTAGCCATGTCTATTGCTCCTTTTTGCTATTTATAAGCTTCTTAGCTCATCTCAAGCCCGATCTGGGGTTGAGGCTGCTCTAACCTGAGTCGATCTTACTCAAAAGGTTGAGTAGGTGCGACTCAAGGTTGGGGCATCCCGTATAACTCGGGGATTGACCAAGATATTCCCAGCCTTTGAATTCCCCCACCGCCGACTGGGGAAAAGCCTTTTTCAGTCGCCTTTCCTGGCGCAATTTCAAAAACCTTTTACATAGGCCGTCTCGCCATTCAAAAGAGCCTTGGCCTCGGTAGCCTCGCGTTATGCGTATCGCCTTGGCCTCACTTTCGTACACCATCACCGTTGTCGCTCTGGTTTTGCTGACGGTTCGGGTGCGTCAGTTGATCGGGATTTACCGCAAGGGACAAGCTGATCCAACA
>JBIIRS010000132.1:0-3188 GCA_044341425.1 Candidatus Planktophila sp.
AGTTTAAGGAAGGAAGAGAATAAATGGCTCGTTATACCGGAGCAGACTGCAAGCGTTGCCGTCGCGAAAAAGTAAAGCTCTTCCTTAAGGGCGCAAAGTGCGATGGACCAAAGTGTCCTATCGAATCTCGTCCATATCCACCAGGACAACATGGTCGTGGACGTTCCAAGGAATCTGAATACCTATTACAGATGCGTGAAAAGCAGAAGTGCGCACGTATCTACGGTGTTCTCGAAAAGCAGTTCCGTGGTTACTACGAAGAGGCAAACCGCAAGCAGGGCAAGACTGGTGAAAACCTTCTCGTTCTTCTTGAGACACGTCTCGATAACGTTGTATTCCGTGCAGGCTTTGCAAAGAGCCGTGACATGGCGCGCCAGTTGGTTCGTCACAGTCACTTCCTCGTAAATGGCAAGAAGGTAAACATTCCTTCATATCGCGTTTCTCCAATGGACATCATCGATGTTCTTCCAAAGTCACTCGATCTCACACCATTTATCGTTGCAAGCGCAGAACTTGGTGAAAAAGCTGTTCCAGCATGGATGGAGGTTGTTGGTTCGCAGATGCGCATCATCATCCACGGCGTCCCTGCACGTTCAGTAATCGATACCCAGGTTCAAGAACAGCTCATCGTTGAGCTCTACAGCAAGTAATTTTTAATTCCAAAAGAGGAAATCAAATAGTGGATTTCCGCGAGAAGAAAGAGGCTCAGCAGTGCTAATTGCACAACGTCCAACCCTCAGTGAAGAAGTAATCTCCGAAAACCGTTCACGGTTCATCATTGAACCGCTAGAACCAGGTTTCGGTTACACACTCGGCAACTCAATGCGCCGTACTCTGCTTTCATCTATTCCAGGTGCAGCAGTTACAAGCATTCGCGTCGCTGGTGCACTCCACGAGTTCACTACTCTTGAAGGCGTTAAGGAAGATCTCACCGATATCGTTTTGAACATCAAGAACTTGGTGCTCTCATCAGATAACGACGAGCCAAGCGTCATCTACATCCGCAAGTCAGGTGCCGGTGCTGTAACAGGCGCTGATATCGCTGTTCCAAGTGGCGTAGAAGTTCATAATCCTGAACTCCACATCGCAACACTTAACGGCAAGGCAAACCTCGAAATCGAACTCACAGTTGAGCGCGGTCGTGGTTATGTAACTGCTGTACAGAACAAGCAAGCGGGTGCCGAGATCGGTCGCATTCCTGTTGACTCAATCTATTCACCAGTTTTGAAGGTTACATACAAGGTAGAAGCAACTCGCGTTGAACAGCGCACTGACTTCGATCGTCTTGTTGTTGATGTTGAAACAAAGCCATCAATGAAGCCACGCGATGCAGTTGCATCAGCTGGTAAGACACTTGTTGAACTCTTCGGACTTGCTCGCGAACTTAACGTTGATGCAGAAGGTATCGAGATGGGGCCATCTGTTATGGATGCTGCTCTCGCTGCTGATCTTGCACTTCCAATCGAAGATCTCGATCTAACAGTTCGCTCATACAACTGCTTGAAGCGCGAAGGCATTCACACAGTTGGAGAGTTGGTTAACCGTTCAGAGGCAGACCTACTCGATATCCGTAACTTTGGTTCAAAGTCCATCGATGAGATCAAAGCAAAGCTTGTCTCAATGGGAATGTCTCTAAAAGACAGCCCAGCTGGATTCGATCCAACAAAGCACCAGAACTTCAATGCATCAGACGACGATTTCGCTGAAGCAGATCAGGCCTAGGAGATACGACAATGCCAAAACCAACTAAAGGTCCTCGTTTGGGCTCCGGCCCATCACATGAGCGTCTAATCCTTCGCACACTTGCTGAGCAGCTGTTCGAGCATGGAAAGATCACAACAACAGAGGCGAAGGCTAAGCGCCTGCGTCCGTTGGCTGAAAAGTTAATCACCTTCGCAAAGAAGGGCGATCTTCCAGCACGTCGTCAAGTAATGGCTCGCATTGCAAATAAGAGCGTGGTTCACACACTCTTTACTGAAATCGGTCCACGTTTTGCAACTCGCGAAGGCGGATACACACGTATCACCAAGATTGGTCCTCGCAAGGGTGATAACGCACCAATGGCAGTCATCGAAGTTCTAACTGAGAAAGATAACTAATTCTCAAGTTGTAACTAGTTAACAAATAATTAAATGACCGAACCCACTCTCTATCCCGAGGGTGGGTTTCGTCGTTTACGGATAGATCTCGCTTACGACGGTACCAATTTTTCAGGTTGGGGCGTGCAGCCAGATCGTCGCACGGTTCAAGAAGTAGTCGAAACTGCGCTTAGTACAGTGGCGCAATCTCCTGCGCAGACAATCGTTGCCGGCCGAACCGATGCCGGAGTCCATGCAACGGGTCAGGTAATCCACGTAGATCTTCCAGAAAGCCTTGAACTTGATGACCTGGTCTACAAGTTAAACCGCATCCTTGATGAAGATGTGCGAATTAATGCGATCGAGATCGCGCCAACTGCATTTCACGCCCGCTTCTCGGCGCTGCGCCGTTACTACGAATACCGGATCCTCGATGAAAATAAAGTCATCCAGCCACTTGCGCGCTTTAATACCGAGCCTTGGTATCGCCCGTTAGATGTGGATTTGATGAACCGCGCTAGCGCGCTTCTGCTGGGCACCCACAATTACGCCGCCTTCTGCAAATTCCGCGAAGGCGCAACCACAATTCGCACTCTTGAAACCTACCAATGGCGCCGCGACGCCGAAGGTATTTTGGTGGCAGATGTTGTTGCAGATGCCTTCTGCTATTCAATGGTGCGCAACTTAGTAGGCGCAATTGTCTGCGTTGCCGATGGCCGCAAAGATCCTGAATGGATATCAACGCTGCTAGAAGATAAAGAGCGAGTCAGCGATTCTCTTGTTTTCCCAGCGCGCGGTTTAACCCTTTACAAAGTCGATTATCCAGATACAGCAGAGCTTCTAGAGCGCGCTAAGAAAACGGTTGCCCGCCGCGAAGAAGAGGCTAATTAATGGGCCATATCGATGTAAGCGCGGTTGAGTACTCGCTCTCTGATGGGCGAGTTTTGTTAAACGATGTCTCATTTCGTGTCGGCGACGGCGCAAAGGTTGCACTGATTGGCCCCAACGGGTCAGGAAAGACAACTTTAATTCGCATGATCTGTGGAGATTTAAAACCAGATGAAGGTGCGGTCGCTAATACTGGCGGCCTCGGCGTAAAGCGCCAGGTAA
>JBIIRS010000133.1:0-3171 GCA_044341425.1 Candidatus Planktophila sp.
GATCCCTGGCAGGCGCGCGAACCAGGTTTTGCGCTCTCAGTTCTGGCAACTGCGGGGTTGCTGCTCTATGCCCCGCGGGTTACCAATTTCTTTGCACGCGGCGTGCCCAAGTTATTGGCACAAGCTGCTGCGCCACCGATTGCAGCGATGATCTTCTGCGCACCAGTTATCGTTGCTCTATCCGGCTTTCTATCTCCCGCATCGTTATTTGCAAATCTCTTTGCCGCACCTGCCGTTGCACCGATAACTATCACCGGCTTTATCGCAGCGCTGATTTCACCGCTCTTTCCGCAACTTTCTACCTTGCTGATCACCTGCATCAAACCACTGGCAATCTGGATTGCCTGGGTTGCTGATTGGGCCGCTGGTTATCGGGTGTTAACTCTGCAGAAAGGGTTGATTGGGTTTCTCGTTATTGCAGTTGTAATTGCGCTCTTCTTGCTGGCGCCAAAGCGGTTGGTAGTAACGGTAGTTGTATTGGTGCTGAGCCTTTCTTATCTGCAACGTTTTCCAGCAGGGGATTGGCAAGTTGCCAATTGCGATATCGGACAAGGCGATGGCTCTGCAATTAATTTAGGCAATCACCGCGCAATTGTTATTGATACTGGGCCAGATCCTGAGTTAATTGATCGCTGTTTAAAACAACTCGGTGTTCGCGAGATTCCGCTATTGATAATCACCCACGGCCATGCCGATCACATTGCGGGTTGGCCAGGTGTAACCAAGGGACGCAAGATTGGACAGACTTGGTATCAAAACGTTAAACGCGGAGCACGTGCGCAGTTAGAAAGTACAAAGGGTCCGGTAAAGATTGAAGTTTTATGGCCAGATTCGGGAAATTATGATCCTAATAACTCAAGCATCGCAGTGCGAATTACAACAAAGGATTACTCCTTATTTGCTGGGGGCGATATGGAGCCTCTGTCGCAAAATATGATCGCTACGACAATGCGTGAAGTTGATATCTATAAAGTCAGCCACCATGGTTCGGCATATCAAGATGAGATCTTTACTAGGGCGCTCTCGCCGCAGGTTGCGATGATTAGCGTTGGCGCGGGAAATAGTTATGGCCATCCCGCACCTGCCACCCTTGAACTATTGGAGGCGACAGGCGCTAAAGTACTGCGTACCGATAGAGATGGTGCGATCGCAATTAGCGCCCGTAACCATCGCCTTAAGGTGCGAACCAGCAGATCGAAGTTAACCTTTCTCCGCTGGGAATGATTAGCTAGAAAAATTTAAGAAGATAAGGAGCTGCGATGAACGATTTCTATCTCATCCTTGGCTCTGAAGCAGCGCTAGCTGATCGCGCGCTTACAAAAATCTCTGCGCAGCTAAAAGAGGAAAAGGCTGAAGTAACAACTATTTCTGCTGCAGATGCGATCGTCGGAGATATCTCTGATGCGCTTGCCCCATCGCTATTTTCCGAACGCCGTGCGCTAATTATTAAGGATCTGCAAGATCTTCCTGAAGAATCGCGCGATGAAATTACGCGTTACCTGCCAGAGCCTGATGCCACAACCACGGTGATCTTTATTCATAAAGGTGGCGTTAAAGGCAAAGCGCTCCTTGATGCAATTAAGAAAGTTAAGCCAGAGCTAATTGCTTGCGAGCCTTTAAAGAAAGATGCTGAGAAAGAGCTATTTGTTAAAGAGTTATTTTTGGATTCTGGCCGCAAGGCATCACCTGGTGCGGTTGCAGCCCTTGTCGGCGCACTCGGTGGCGATATGCGTGAGCTACAACAAGCAGTCTCTCAGATCGCACTCGATGCACCTGCTGGGGTAATTGATGAAAAGTACATCGATGAATTCCACCAAGGCCGCGTTGAGACAACTGGCTTTGATGTTGCTGATGCAACTATCGATGGCAACTTACCAACTGCGTTGATTTCACTGCGCAGCGCAATTGAAACCGGCACAGATCCCGTGATGGTGACATCAGCAATTGCATCTGCACTTCGCAGCCTGGCAAAAGTTTCTGGTTCTGCTACCGGTGCTAAATCTTTCGAACTTGCCGGACAACTTGGGATGGCGCCATGGCAGATTGATAAAGCCCGTCGCCAATTGCAAGGTTGGACGCCGCGCGCACTTTCCAAGGCGGTTCAAGCGATCGCTCTGGCAGATGCACAGGTAAAGGGAGCAGCGACAGATCCGATCTATGCCCTCGAAAAAGCCTTGGCCACGATTACCGCCGCTCGTGCTGCTAGATAACTCCCAGATAAGTCCTAAGTCAGGCGGGGATTTAAACCCAATTTGAGCCTGCGCCCCCTGCGCTGATAACCTACGCCTCTGCCTGATTACCAAAAGGGTCGTCAAAGCTTTCAACGTTCGGAGTAATACACGTGGCAAATATCAAGTCGCAGATCAAGCGCGTTAAGACCAATAACAAGGCGCAAGCTCGCAACAAGTCTGTCTCTTCATCTGTAAAGACCGCTGTTCGCAAATTCCGCGAAGCAGTCGTAAAGGGCGATGCAACAACAACCACGACTGAACTCCGCGCCGCTTCAAAGGCTCTAGATGTTGCAGTAGCTAAAGGCGTTGTACACCGTAACACCGCTGCAAATAAGAAGTCATCAATGGCTAAGGCAGCTGCCAAAGCCGGCGCTCGTTAATTTTTAAAACACCCACCGAGTTAGAGGTCGCATAAGTGCCTGCAATTCCAATTGCCAAGGCTCCGCAACCGGCAGCGACAAATCCCGCGCAGATACGTAACTTCTGCATCATCGCCCATATCGATCACGGTAAATCAACGCTGGCAGATCGCATGCTCGGCATCACTGAAGTTGTAGAAGCGCGAAATATGCGTGCGCAATATCTAGATCGTATGGATATCGAACGTGAACGCGGAATTACCATTAAATCGCAAGCGGTTCGTCTGCCCTGGCGCAGCGGTATCGATGGCCAGGAATACATCCTCAATATGATCGATACGCCCGGTCACGTCGACTTTACCTACGAAGTATCGCGCTCGCTCGCTGCCTGCGAAGGCGCAGTGCTGCTTGTTGATTGCGCCCAAGGAATCGAAGCCCAAACACTAGCCAACCTTTACCTGGCGATGGAAAATAATTTAACAATTATTCCAGTGCTAAATAAGATCGATCTTCCAAATGCACAGCCAGACAAGTTTGCCGCAGAACTTGCTCGCCTAATCGGTTGCCAACCAGAAGATTGC
>JBIIRS010000023.1:0-11420 GCA_044341425.1 Candidatus Planktophila sp.
GGCCCAAGAATTACCCAGCGCTCTCCGCTTTGAATTCGGAAATCAATCGGTCCGAGAATACGTTTACCGCCGCGGGTAACGCTCACTCCTTGCATTGCAAGGACAACTTGGCTCGCTTCGGCGTTCATAGATGAAAAAGATAGCGGTAAAGGGGATGAATCACTTGCAATTGCGCCATGCGCTGATGTGATTCACGATAATCTTCTCCATTATGGAGTCAAAAAACGGTGTTTCAGAGCAACAATTCACCGGCCTTATCTTGGTCTCCGGCGTTGATAGCCCAGGCATAACTGAGGCTCTCTTTCAAACGCTCTCCCCTTTTGCCGTAACTATTCTCGATATCCAGCAAGTCGTAATTCGTGGTCGATTGATTTTGACAGTTTTAATCTCTCTTTCACCAGCGCACGCTAAATCGATCGAGGCAGACCTAGAAGATTGTGCCGCGAAGTTAGGCGTAGATATTGCAACCTCCTTTGAAAGTAGCGACCAAATGGCGATAGCGGCAAAGAAATCACTTCTGCACGTTGTTGTGCTATCACAGTCTCTAAAACCACAAGCTATAAATTCAATAGCGGCGGTGATTGCCCAAGACGGCGGAAATATTGAACGGATAAACCGAACCGCTAGTTATCCAGTAACTGCTATTGAATTAACAGTCTCTGGCGCTAATTTGGCGACGCTGCGTAGCGCGTTAGCAACCACCGGAAGCGAACTCGGCGTTGATATCGCAGTCTCCCCTGGTGGACTAATGCGTTTTGCGACGAAGTTGGTGGTAATGGATGTGGATTCAACGCTTATTAAGCAAGAAGTAATTGAACTTCTGGGAGGCAAAGCAGGCGTTCAAAGTGAGATTGCAAAGATCACTGAGGCAGCGATGAGAGGCGAACTCGACTTCGAGGCGAGCCTGCGCGCACGTGTCGCTCTCCTGAAAGGTCTTCCCGCCAGCGCTCTAGAAGATGTCCAATCAGAGATCACCTTGACACCTGGCGCAAGAACTTTAGTGCGTACTTTAAAGAAGCTTGGCCACCATATCGCACTAGTCTCAGGTGGCTTCGAACCCGTTATCGCACCTCTGGCAACAGAGTTAGGCATCGACCATATACGTGCAAATAATCTGGAAATTGTAGATGGAAAGTTAACCGGAGCACTTGTCGGTCCAGTAATTGATCGCGCTGGTAAAGCAACTGCATTGCGTGATTTCGCCGCTGAACACAATATCGATTTAGATCAGACAATTGCGATCGGCGACGGCGCAAATGACCTAGATATGATCGCAATAGCGGGTATGGGAATTGCCTTCAACGCTAAACCTGCCGTAAAAGCTGCGGCAGATAGTTCTGTTTCAGCCCCGTATTTAGATTCTGTTCTATACCTAATGGGTATTTCTCGTGAAGAGGCTGAAGAGGCTTAATTTAGAGTCGGCAAGCGTGGATATCAGTAACCAATATTCCTCGTGCACCGAGTAACCAGAGTTCATCCATCAAGCGGTTGGTATCTTTACGAAGTACCATCGCGCGAACTGCCACCCAATCCTCTTTCTGTAGAGGTGAGATGGTCGGTGATTCAAGTCCAGGTGTGATTGCGCAAGCTTTATCAACGCTTATCTTTGGAATATCGTAATCAAGAAGCACGTACTCACGAGCAGTAACGACCCCTTGCAGGCGTCGTTGCAGAACTTCTAATCCAGCTGGTACAGCAGCGCCGCTGCGAGTGATTAGAACCGCTTCGCTAACCAAGATCGGATCACCGAATATCGCAAGGCCCGCTTGGCGAAGTGTGTTGCCCGTGCTAACCACATCTGCGATTACATCTGCGACGCCTAGTCGAACACTGCTTTCTACTGCGCCGTCTAAGCGCACAACTTCACACTTGATGGACTTCTGAGAAAGATAGCTTTGAACTAGTCCAGGGTATGCGGTTGCGACCCGCTTTCCATTTAAATCAGAGATCGAAAGTTTCTCAGATGCAGCACCTGCAAATCTAAATGTTGATCCACCAAAACCCAGTGATAGGACTTCAGTTGCGGCGGCTCCAGAATCTATAAGTAAATCTCGTCCAGTGACGCCTGCTTCCAGCTCGCCAGAACCAACATATAGTGCGATATCGCGTGGGCGTAGATAGTAAAACTCCACGTTATTTTCGGGATCAATTAAGACCAGATCTCGAGAGTCACTTCGCTGTCGGTAACCTGCCTCTTTAAATATTTCAATCGATGAATCGGCTAAGGAGCCCTTATTGGGAATTGCGATCTTTAACATTTACTGCCCATCTCTAGAGAAACTTGTATATATCTGAAGGTTGTAACCCGCGCGCTAACATCAAAGTTTGGAGATGGTAGATAAGTTGGCTGATCTCCTCGGCCAGTGCTTGATCGCTCTCATGTTCTGCAGCTAGCCAGACTTCACCGGCCTCTTCAAGAACTTTCTTTCCAATCGAATGAACTCCGGCATCTATCGCCGCCACAGTGCCCGAACCCGCCTCACGGGTAGCCAGCTTTGCAGCGAGCTCTTCAAAGAGTTGATCGAAAGACTTCATTCTCAGAGTTTACTAGAGAGCGCTTGCGCGATGACGGAGCATTTCAACCATAGCCGCTGGTTCTGGGGAGTTGAAAACAGCAGATCCAGCAACAAAGGTATCTGCGCCCGCTTCGCGCGCCATATCAATGGTATCAATGGAGATTCCGCCATCGACTTGCAACCATATTGGACGATCACCTATCGCCTTGCGAGTTAGGCGGACTTTATCCATCATCTCTGCCATGAATTTCTGACCACCAAAACCTGGTTCTACAGTCATGATTAAAAACATATCAACTAAATCTGAGAGCTCTAAATACTCATCTATAGGGGTTCCTGGTTTTACTGCAAGGCCAGCTCTCGCTCCATGCGACCTAATCCCCCGCAACGTTTTGGTGATATCTATCGCTGCTTCGGCATGCAGTGTGACGCTGCCAGAACCTGCGATCGCATATTCAATCGCCAAGGTATCAACGTCTTCGACCATTAAGTGTGCATCTATTGGGGTTGGTGAAGCGCTGATAATTTCCTGCGCCTGCGCCAAGTTCCAAGTTTGATTGGGAACAAAGCGATTATCCATAATATCTAGATGGATTAAATCCGAAACTGCCGCAATCTTTGCGATCTCACTAACGATGTTCTCGCGATCGGCGCTAAGAATGCTCGGCGTAATTCGAATATGTTGATCGCTCATAGAAATACCTTATTGGCCTTTCTTACGAAATACCGCCATAAACATGGAATCGCACTGGTGGCGGTGGGTCCATAGCGAAAGCGACTTACCGCGCATCGCACCGTTAAGTCCCTCTGGAAGAAATTGCGCTAAATCGATCTGTTCCAACTCTGAATGGGCCTTCAAGATATCGGCTACCGCAACTGTTGTTTCAGCAAAGTGAGGAGAACAAGTTGCATAGGCGAATAGACCGCCATCAGCTAGTACTGATATCGCGCTGTTGGATAACTCGCGTTGTAGCGAAGTTAGCGCACGCAAATCGTTTACGGTTCTGCGCCAGCGAACTTCGGGACGGCGACGTAAGGCCCCCAGTCCAGTGCAAGGCACGTCGGCAAGAATGGCATCAAAGATTTCACCGTGCGAAGCGATTTCGCGCCCATCTCCTACCCAAACTCTCGCACTTCCAACTACTTGTCTTACCAACTCTGCTCTTGGTTGACTAACTTCATTGGCGGTGAAATCTTTATCGTTATCGTGAGCAATGGCAGAAAGCAGAGCTGCTTTACCGCCAGGACCAGCACATAAATCTAGCCAGCGCTGTGATTGCGCAGCAACCTTTGAAAAGATCTGAGCAACCAGCTGCGATCCTTCATCTTGCACGCCAGCTCTTCTGCGTCTTACCGGCTCTAACGTATTTGGAATTCCATCAAATTTGATTCCATATTCTGAAAACTCAGTAGGTACTCCGCTTAATTCGATTAACTCTTGCTGGGATGAGCGCCCAGGCCACCAAACTAAAGTCGGCGATGCTGGAATATTGTTAGCAATAAGCGCAGATTCAACTTCAGAGAAATCCTTGAGTAGATCAAAGTAGGCCGATACGATCCACTCGGGGTGTGAGTGGATGATTGCAAGCCGTTCTACATCATCCTTGATCTGATTAACCGGCTCCATCCACTGATCTAGCGTTTGCGCGCTCATCTTGCGCAGCATCGCATTTACGAATGATGCCTTCGACTCCCCCAAAACTTTACGGGCAAGTTCAACTGTTTCAGAGACTGCCGCGTGAGTTGCGACTCGCATCTCAAAGAGTTGGTGTGCGCCCATACGAATTACATCAACTATCCCGTTATCTACCTCGTTCCAAGGTCGATCTGAAATTTGCGCCGCGATGTAATCATGGCGACCTTGCATACGCAGAGTTCCGTAGAGAAGCTCTGTTGCAAAACCTTTATCTCTCTGCTCAAACTTAGAGTCAGTTAGCGCACCTGGAAGTAATAAATTTGAATATCCCCCGCGCTGGTTAACCTCCTGCAAGATATCGAAGACTAATAAGCGAATGGGGTCTGGCTTGGGCGAATTAAAGGTGTTGCGGCGAGCTGGCGTCGCCTTATCGCTCATTTAAATCGCTCGCGTTGTGCGATGCGCGCACCGTTGATCCAAGAAAAAGCATCCATGCTCGCTTTACCTGCCGGCTTAACTTTCAAGACTTGTAAGGATCCTTCAGAGGTAGAGACAAATAAATCTTTACCGTCCAGGAAGATTTCACCTGGCAAACCTGCCATTTCTTCCACAGCCTTAGCAGATTCAATTTTGATCAGTTCATCGCGGAAAGTTGTCCAAGCACCGGGCGCTGGATAGAAAGCGCGAACTTTTCGCTCAATTTTCAATGATGGATCTTGCCAATCGATACGGCCTTCATCCTTCGATAGCTTCTCAGCGCGTGATGAACCATCTACCGATTGAATAATCGGAACTTCGTTGGATGCGATCGCGCTGATCGCATCCAATACAACTGGCGCTCCGACTACCGAAAGATCTTGTAGAAGTGACTCAGTAGTTGCTTGGCGCGGCATCGCTATCTCTTTTTGTCGATAGATCGGGCCAGTGTCCATTCCCTTATCGAGCTTGAAGACTGTAACCCCCGTGACTTGATCTCCTGCCTCAATAGCGCGTTGTACTGGCGCCGCTCCTCGCCATTTAGGCAGAAGCGAGAAATGAAGATTTAAAAATCCATACTTAGGTAAATTCAGAATCTCCTCTTTTACAATCACTCCGAAACCAATAGTGATTACTAGATCGATACCTACTACCGCCGCCTTTAACTCTTCCTGGTCGACTGGTTTTTGTACGCTGATTCCATGCTCGTTTGCCCATATCGCAACAGGAGATTCTTTCAACGAAAGCCCGCGACCTGCTGGCCGGTCAGGCTGGGTGATCACTGAGACAAGATCGTGTTCACTCAATAGAAGCGCCTCTAAAGTAGGTATTGCGACTTCTGGTGTTGCAGCAACTGCGATCTGCACTAAATGCTCTTCCCGAACATGTTATGTGGTGAAGTTTTGATCACTGGGCTATTGCCAAGATCTAGAGCGGTGCCGAACCATTCAGACTCGCGAATCTCTTTCATCGCAAGTTTTCGATCTTCAGCAGATAGGCGATCAATAAAAACAATTCCATCTAAATGGTCGGTCTCATGCTGCAGGGCTCGCGCCAACAACTCAGTACCTTCCACGGTAATAGGCTCGCCATACATGTTAAAACCCTTTGCGACTGCGCGAAAGGCTCGTGGCGTTTCATAGCTCAGCGCCGGGAAAGAAAGGCAACCTTCTTCGCCATCTTGGAGTTCTGCGCTTAAATCCAAAGTTGGATTGATGAGATGGCCTATTGCATCGTCAACATCCCAGACAAATACTCGTAGTGGTACACCGATTTGTGGCGCCGCTAACCCAGCTCCAGGGGCTTCAAGCATGGTGTCAGTTAGATCTTGAACGAGAGTGCGTAGCTCTTTATCAAAGTCGATAACCGCAGTTGCCGGAGTAGTCAGCACTGGATCGCCAAAGAGGCGGATCGGTTGAATAGGCATGTTCCAAGTCTATCTCAGCGCAGTAGTGAAAGATCTTACTAACGCCTAGCACCCATTGTTAAGAGAGTGAATATGGGTCGATTCGCACTTGTATCGCCTCTTTCTTGGCGATAGCGCGATGTTTTACAAACTCACCTACAAATTGCGTTAGATCAGAGAAGTCGCTTTCTGACGCCGTCAGAATAATTCTCGCCCTATCTCCGGCTCGTAATGATGGCCCCAAAACCTTTGTTGATGCCGGAATACGTGAATCAAGCAGAGCCTTCTTAAATCCCTCAGCGACGGTGCTTGCCTCCGAAGTATTTAAATCCACAGTCAAAGATCGCGTAAATGGTGGAAGATCTAACGATTCAAGATCGGTAAGTTCACGTTTATACATATGCGATGGATTCCAACTAGCCAGGGCAGCGTTTATTGGATGACTACTATCGATCGCAACTAAAACTGGCGCTCCTGTTTTTACCTGCCCTGCCGCCTCAAAGAACGCTTCACGCGAGCGTTCCTGACCTCGCAGATCAGAGTAAGAGAAGAAAGATCCTCCCTCAAGAAGGACCGCGGCCGAATATCCACCTTCACATCTTGGCGCCATCCCCTGTGTTGCGATAACTAGCGAACTCTTCCCCGTGACTTCTTTAATTGGTGTATCGGCATCCGAATTCATAACGGGGAATCCTGGGAAAGCTCTTCCAATTTCCTCAGCATGACGGATCGCTCCCCTGCCAAGCAAAACCAACTTATCCTCGTTGCACCATTTACATTTCCATGTAGAGAAAGTCGTTGAACAATGTACGCAAGCAGGTGGAGTGCCCTGGTTCGAGCGCGCGAGTTTTCCACCACAAGGACAGATCGCTAAATTGCGACACTTCTTGCACATCAAAGCGCTGGCATATCCCTTCTTCGGAACCAGAAAGAGAACTGATCCCGATTTCAGTGCACTGCGAATTGGGGAAAAGATCCGCTCTGGAAGTAACTCTGAACCGCTCTGAGGAAATGTAGATACTTGTAGCCGTGCCTTCTTGCTTAGAAAGTTAATTGCACCGGACTCGATAGAGCGGGCCATCTCCAGCGATGGCGAATAGCCAACAAAATAAAGGTTTAGTTTCTCTTCACTCTGACGTAGAAGCGCTACATCTCGTACATTCCAGCCTGGATGACGTGGTTCATAATGGCTCTGCGAATTTTCCCGATAAACGATCAGCGTAGTTAAATCCAATGGAGTCAAAAAGATGGCGCTTCGGGTACCGATAACAATCTGGCTCGATTTGTTAATCGCAGTTAGGTAATTCCGATAGCGCTGAGTACGAGTTAGCGACGATGTCAGAACAAGAGCACCCGGGATTTCTAGTTTGAGAAGTTCTAGTTCACGATCCTCTGGAACGACTATGAGTACCGAACCCTTTGCTTGAGCCTTAACTGCAAATTCGCTTAACCGTTTTAAGGGATCTTCATGAGGCGCCAGATGCAGATAGGTAACTTCCCCGTTTGCTCTATTAACCAAATCTTGCGCCATTGAACTTCTGGTTTCGGTGGTAAAGGCTTTATCAACGCTGGCTACCCGCGCTGGAATAGCGCTTCTAATTACATCGTAGGGATTGCAGATCCAACGTTTAGAGATCGCTGAAATCAGAGTTATTAGGGTTGGAGTCGCAACTAGCTCCTCTGAGATTACTGATGAAATGAACTTTAAATTGGTGACTTCGCTCTTATCTACTCGCTCCAGAACTAGAGCTTCTACATCGCGACCCGCAAATGGAACGCCTACACGGATGCCCGGCGTTACTGACTGCGAAAGTCGCTCGGGAACCAGATAGTCGTATGTGCCATCTAAATGACTTACTGCAGTATCCACCCAGACCTTTACGAAGGGAGTGTGCTCTGCCTGAGCGCTATCAACTCGCTTTGCTTCTTCTCGCTTTAAGCGAAGTGGACGCGCCGTAGCCACGGCGTTACTTCTCTTTAATTAACAGCAGCGCGTAGCGCATCGACTCGCGAAGTTGATTCCCATGTGAAGTTAGGGAGTTCGCGACCAAAGTGGCCGTACGCAGCAGTTTGTGAATAGATTGGACGAAGCAGATTTAGATCGCGAATAATTGCAGCCGGTCGTAGATCAAAGACGGTGGTCACAGCATCTTGAATCTTCTGCACTGCCACAGTCTCTGTTCCAAATGTTTCAACAAAGACTCCAACTGGCTGGGCTTTTCCGATCGCATACGCAACCTGAACTTCGCAACGACGTGCAAGTCCTGCTGCAACGACGTTCTTAGCCACCCAACGCATTGCATATGCAGCAGAACGATCAACCTTTGAAGGATCTTTACCGGAGAACGCACCTCCACCATGGCGGGCCATTCCGCCGTAAGTATCAACGATGATCTTGCGACCAGTTAAGCCAGCATCTCCCATTGGGCCGCCAATTACGAAACGCCCTGTTGGGTTGATCAGCGTGCGCATATCTTTGCGAGGCAGATCGATCTTGGAAAGTACTGGTTCAATAACGTGTTCAATTATTTCAGGGGTCAACTTCTTTACAACATCTACCTCTTCAGCGTGCTGACTTGAGATCACAACTGTGTCTAGCGCAACCGCCTTATCGCCATCATATTCAATGGTTACTTGAGTCTTACCATCTGGGCGTAGATAACCAAGGGCTCCTGATTTACGAACTTTAGATAGTTGCTGAGCAAGCTCGTGAGCCAACCAGATCGGAAGTGGCATCAACTCTTTAGTGTCATCACAGGCATAACCGAACATCAAACCTTGATCTCCAGCGCCTTGCAGATCCAGCGGATCGGCAGAAGATGCAACGCGATTTTCGTAAGCATCATCTACGCCTTGGGCGATATCTTGCGACTGTTGACCAATCGAAATAGATACACCGCAACTATTGCCGTCGAATCCCTTTACTGAAGAGTCATAACCAATACCAATAACAGTGTCGCGAACGATCCCCATGACATCTGCATACCCATTTGTTGTTACCTCACCAGCAACGTGTACCTGACCGGTAGTGATAAGAGTTTCAACAGCAACGCGACTTGAAGGATCTTGAGAGAGGAGCGAATCTAAGATCGCATCAGAGATTTGATCTGCGATCTTATCTGGATGGCCTTCAGTGACAGATTCGGAGGTAAATAGACGCTTTGACATGGGCTTAACCTAACTGAATAAGGGCTTGGTCGAGGAGAAGTTCGGCCAGCGAGTCCTTGCTTGATGTTGGTACTTCAATTTGAGCGCCATTGCTCGTTATTACAATTCCTTGAGTTTCTTTAGCACCAAATATGGCGCCTTCTGAAACATCGTTGAGATAGAGAATATTAGCGCCTTTGGCCACCAACTTTGCCTTAGCGATCTCAATATCAAGCGAAGTTTCTGCGGCAAAAGCAACAACTATCTGTTTGCCCCTTAGACGAGCGATTGATTTAAGCAGATCTGGATTCTCAGATAGTTCAATCTGTTGTAGATCGCCCTTCTTTATCTTGCCTTCTGAATACCGCGAAGGTCTCGCATCTGCAACAGCTGCACTCATAACCAGTACATCGATCTTTGGAAATTCTTCCTCCAAGATTTGGTGCATCTGGATAGCCGTTTCCACTGGAATAATTCTTACTCCTTGCAAAGCGCGAGTTTCTTCTTCAGTTAACTGTGAATTGGCCATAATCAGCGTGACTTCGGCGCCACGATTTAGCGCCGCGCTAGCAACTGCCGCACCTTGGCGACCACTAGAACGGTTTCCGATATAACGAACCGGGTCTATCGCCTCACGAGTTCCACCAGCTGTTACCAGAACTTTGCGACCCAAGAAATCTTTCTTCGCGCCAATCGCTAACTCGAAGTTTTCGATGATCGCGGCCGTCTCAGGAAATCTACCCGGACCGATGTCATCACCAGTAAGTCGACCTACCTCAGGATCCATAACTTTAAATCCGCGTGATCTAAGAGTCGTCACATTTGCAACAGTGGCTGGATCTAGCCACATCTGCGGATGCATTGCCGGTACTACCAGGATTGGTACATCGATTGCGAGTATCAGATTAGTTAATAGATCATCCGCGCGACCAGCTGCTATTCGAGCAATGAGATCAGCGGTGGCCGGTGCGATGATTGCACAATCAGCTTCTTTAGCGAGTGAGATATGGCGAACTTCATCAACGCGTTCCCAAACTTGCGTTGTAACTGGTCTGCCAGATAGCGCCTCCCAAGTGGCAGCGCCAACAAAGTTTAGACTTGAGGGGGTTGGGACAACGGTGACTAAATAGCCTCGATCTTGCAGGCGACGCAGTAGATCGCACGATTTATAGGCTGCGATTCCTCCGCCAACTCCGAGAATTACTTCTCGAGCGCGCGCCATCACTGAAACCTTTTTACAGGTTAATTAAGCAGTTGGCTCGAGGTTTTCGATGGTCAAGAGACCTTCGTTGATTTCACGAAGCGCGATTGAGAGAGGCTTTTCATGTACGTGGGTCTCAACTAGCGGCCCTACATATTCAAGTAAGCCCTCACCCAGTTGTGAGTAGTACGCATTGATCTGACGCGCGCGCTTTGCTGCATAGAGAACGAGGCTGTACTTAGAACCGCTCTTTTCGAGGAGTTCATCGATTGGTGGATTAGTGATGCCGTCCATTTAAAGCCTCCAGTAATTTTCTAACTTCTTACAAATATAAGCGGTGCTGGGAACTGTGAAAAATACAGCGACCCTAGCGTTGAGTCACCAATGCTATCAGGTGTGCAACGACCTCTTCCACTCGCTCATTTACTAGGGAAATATCGAAGAAACCGGCTTGGGCAAGCTCTTCTTGAGCCAACTCTAACCGCGCAGCCCTTCGTTCAGGTGAGTCAGTTCCACGCCCCTCAAGACGAGAGACCAACTCTTCCCAAGTTGGTGGCTCCAGAAAGATCAATACCGCTTCGGGAGCGCGTTCTTTAACTTGTTTAGCGCCAGCAATTTCAATTTCAAGTAGCACGCTCTTGCCTTCACGCAACGCATCTTCAACCGGTTTGCGCGGTGTTCCATATCTTGCGCCCGCAAAGTTTGCCCACTCTAAGAAGAGCGCACCTTTCACGGCGTTATCAAATTCCTCATCGCTATAGAAGAAATAATCAACTCCATCTACTTCATTGTGGCGCGCTGTTCTAGTAGTCGCCGAAATGCTTACCCAGAACTCTCCCGATTCGCGTAGCAATTTAGCGACGGTGCTCTTTCCAACTCCCCCAGGTCCAGATAGTACTAGCAACTTTCCTCGTTGCGCAGCTGCTACCCGATCCGGAAACTCCTTAAGTAAATTCTCGCGTTGGGAAACTCCCAGACCCTGAATTCTGCGGGTTGGTGAAATATTTAACTTTTCAAGGGTTGATAGCGCGCGCACTT
>JBIIRS010000024.1:0-11360 GCA_044341425.1 Candidatus Planktophila sp.
AAGACGATGATTCCTGCAGTAAATGGCAAGAATGCAAAACCTGATTTAAGTGGTGAGTAACCAAGTACGACTTGTAGGTAAAGACCTAAGAATAAGAACATCGAGAAGAGACCAGCTCCAACAATTAGCGAACCAAGGTAAGAACCACCACGGTTGCGCTCTGTTACAACACGCAGCGGCATCATTGGATTTGAAACCTTGGTTTCGATTACGACAAATGCAACTAGCAACACAACTGCTGCAACCAAGAATGAAATTGTGCTCTGTGATGACCAACCCTTTGTCGCTGCTTCGTTAAATCCGTAGGTCAACGAGAAGAGACCGGCAGTTGCGGTGATTACACCAGGGATGTCATAACTATGTTCACCGCTAGCTTTTGACTCTCTGACATAGAAGAAGGCCATTAAGCCAGCAAAGATTGCGATCGGAACGTTGACGCCTAAGCACCAGCGCCATGAGAAGTATTCAGTGAGTGTTCCACCGAGGATCAAACCAATTGCTGCGCCACCGCCTGAAATTGCGCCAACGACACCGAAGGCCTTAGCGCGCTCGGCAGGAACGGTGAAAGTTACAGAAATAATTGCTAAAGCTGCAGGTGCAAGAAGTGCACCAAAAACACCTTGTAGTGCGCGGGAGGCAAAGAGGAGTTCTTGATTTGCGGCAACTCCGCCAAGTGCAGATGCTGCTGCAAAACCTGCGAGACCGATAATGAATATCCGCTTACGGCCCATAAAGTCACCAATGCGACCACCAATAAGAAGTAAAGATCCAAAGGCAAGGGTGTATGCGGTGATAACCCACTGCTGATTAGCATCGGTAATCCCGAGATCTGCTTTAGCGCTTGGAATAGCAATATTTACAATAGATGAGTCAAGAACGACCATTAATTGAGCGATGGCAACTACAAAGAGCGTACGCCAGCGATTTGGATCTAATCCATCTTTATCTAATTGGACAGGCTTTTTTAACACAGAAATCTCCTCGGAAACGTTAAGCAAATTGGTTAAATATTGAAGTGAATGAGTGGAGTCTATTAGACTCACCGCCATGTCGCAGATGAAGCCACGTTCGGGTTTGGTCACAGATGGTTTAGAGCGAGCACCTGCCCGCGGAATGCTTCGCGCAGTCGGAATGGGTGATGAAGACTGGGTAAAGCCACAAATTGGAATTGCATCATCATGGAATGAAATCACACCATGTAATCTCTCGTTAGATCGCTTAGCTAAAGCTTCTAAGCAAGGTGTTATCGATGCCGGCGGATTCCCAATGCAATTTGGCACTATCTCAGTCTCTGACGGAATCTCAATGGGCCACGAAGGAATGCACTTTTCACTGGTATCTCGTGAAGTAATCGCGGATTCTGTTGAAACAGTTATGCAAGCAGAACGTTTTGATGGCATGGTTACATTTGCAGGGTGTGATAAATCACTTCCCGGAATGATGATGGCGGCAGCGCGTATCGATGTGGCATCTGTATTTGTCTATGCCGGATCAACTCTTCCTGGCCAAGTCGATGGAAATGATGTAACCATCATTGATGCCTTTGAGGCAGTCGGTGCATGCGCTCGTGGGTTAATAACTAAGGAACGCGTTGATCAAATTGAGCGCGCAATCTGTCCAGGTGAAGGCGCTTGCGGTGGCATGTACACGGCAAACACCATGGCAACAGTTGGTGAAGCAATTGGACTTTCACTTCCAGGATCTGCTGCACCTCCTGCAGTTGATCGCCGTCGCGATGCATTCGCAGTTCAATCTGGAGCTGCCGTTGTAAATATGATCAAGATGGGTCTAACGACTCGCGATATTTTAACTAAGCGCGCATTTGAAAACGCTATAACGGCGGTTATGGCAGTGGGCGGATCAACAAATGCAGTTCTTCACTTACTAGCAATCGCACACGAAGCAGAAGTTGATTTATCACTCGATGATTTCCATCGCATTGGTTCACGTGTTCCACTGCTTGGAGATTTAAAACCATTTGGTCGCTATGTAATGACTGACATGGATCGCGTCGGGGGAGTACCTGTAATTCTCAAAGCACTTCTCGATGCCGGTCTATTGCATGGCGATGTAATGACAGTTACTGGAAAAACGATGGCTGAAAACTTGGCAGGGATTAATCCACCAGATGTTGATGGCGATATCTTACACGCTGTAGCCACACCACTTTCTACCGATGTCGGAATCACAATTCTTGGTGGATCACTTGCAACAGATGGCGCAGTTTGCAAAACCGCAGGTATTGGTATCGAATCTTTCGAAGGGCCAGCGCGCGTCTTTGAACGCGAACAAGCAGCAATGGCTGCCTTAGAAAACGGAACTATCCAAGCCGGAGATGTCGTTGTTATTCGCTATGAAGGTCCAAAGGGCGGACCAGGTATGCGCGAGATGTTGATGATTACCGGTGCGATTAAAGGTGCAGGACTTGGTAAATCAACTCTGCTCTTAACTGATGGTCGCTTCTCTGGTGGATCAACTGGTCTATGCGTTGGGCACGTTGCACCTGAAGCAGTAGATGGTGGACCGATTGCATTTATAAAAGATGGCGATCGTGTGCGCATTGATATCAAGGCGCGCACCTTAGATCTCTTGGTTGACCCGGCAGAACTCGAAGCTCGCAAAGTTGGCTGGCAGCCACTGCCTCATAAATTCACCCGTGGGGTTCTGGCGAAGTATTCCAAGACCGTGGGCTCTGCCTCAAAGGGCGCTGTCTGCGGCTAGTTTCACAATTTGAGACTTACATCTCAAACCTTGACTCAACCGCCATCTGCGATGGAGAATACTCACATGTCAAAGAAGTACGCGCTCATCTCGTCATCAGTAATTGTGGTGGTCATTCGATAGCGCGTGCCTTTTTAACGCACGCGCCCTCAGATCCTCTGAGGGTTTTTTCATTTAAGAAATAAACATTAGAAATAAAAAGTCAGCAACGAAAACGATAGTACGGAAAGGAGTAAGAAGATGGCGCACATTCCAACGGCAAACGGCACAGCAATGACAGGAGCTACTTCATTGGTGAAAAGCCTAGAAGCAGCAGATGTAGAAGTGATGTTCGGACTGCCAGGCGGCGCAATTCTTCCTGCTTACGATCCGATCTTTGATTCATCTATCCGCCATATCTTGGTTCGCCATGAACAAGGCGCAGGCCATGCCGCAACTGGTTATGCGCAAGTTACTGGGCGCGCTGGTGTCTGTATCGCAACATCTGGACCAGGGGCTACAAACCTAGTTACTCCATTGATGGATGCGGCGATGGATTCAGTTCCACTAATTGCAATCACTGGCCAGGTTCCATCTGCGGCAATCGGTACCGATGCATTCCAAGAGGCAGATATTCGCGGAATCACTATGCCATTTACAAAACACAATTACTTGGTAACCAATCCTGATGAAATACCTGGCGTGATCGCTGAGGCTTTTCATATCGCAACAACTGGTCGCCCAGGTCCTGTACTAGTAGATATTGCAAAAGATGCGCTGCAGAAGATGACTACATTTAACTGGCCAACTTCAATCAAACTTGCTGGTTACAACCCAAAGACAACTCCTGATGCACAGGCGATCACCGATGCCGCTGCGTTAATCGCGCAATCATCAAAGCCGGTCTTCTATGTTGGCGGCGGCGTGATCAAGGCCAATGCGCATAAAGAACTTCGCCAACTTGTGGAACTTCTTGGAGCGCCGGTTGTTACAACTCTTATGGCGCGCGGTGCTTTCCCAGATTCACATCCGCTGCATATGGGTATGCCAGGAATGCACGGAACTGTCGCCGCTGTTACAGCGCTACAAAAGGCCGACCTACTAATCACTTTAGGTGCTCGTTTCGATGATCGCGTAACCGGAAAGCTTTCAACATTTGCACCGAGCGCAAAGATTCTTCATGCAGATATCGATCCTGCTGAAATCGGCAAGAACCGCCATGCCGATGTTGCAGTAGTTGGAGATGTAAGAGAAACCATCTCTGCACTGATTCCTGCACTTAAAGCGGCTCTTGCAAAGAACCAACCAGATCTTTCAACTTGGATGCGTCAGATGAATTCGCTGAAGTCCACGTATCCATTGGGTTATGACCAACCTGATGATGGTTCATTGTCACCACAACATGTAATCCAACGACTTGGGCAGATATCTGGAACTGACACCATCTTTACTGCAGGCGTTGGTCAACATCAGATGTGGGCTTCACAATTTATTTCTTACGAACACCCACGCACCTGGCTTAACTCAGGAGGCGCAGGCACCATGGGTTATGGCGTACCTGCTGCAATGGGCGCAAAAGTTGGCGCACCAGATGCAACTGTTTGGGCGATTGATGGCGATGGATGTTTCCAGATGACAAATCAGGAACTCGTTACCTGCGCACTAAACAATATTCCAATCAAGGTTGCGATTATCAATAACGAATCACTCGGCATGGTTCGCCAATGGCAGACCTTGTTCTACGAAGGCCGTTACTCAAATACCAACCTCGAATCAAAGCGCGTTCCAAACTTTCCAATGCTTGCAGAAAGCATGGGTTGTGTCGGACTCTCTTGCGAACGCCCTGAAGATTTAGAAAAGACGATCGAGAAAGCGATGTCGATCAATGACCAACCAGTTGTCGTCGATTTCCGCGTGCATCGCGATGCGATGGTTTGGCCGATGGTCGCTGCCGGAACATCTAATGATGAAATCATGATCGCTCGCGCTACTGCGCCCGACTGGGATTCACAGGAGCTCTAATGACTACTAGCCGCCGTCAACACACTCTTGAAGTTCTCGTTGAAAACGAACCAGGTGTTCTAGCCCGCGTTGCTGGCCTCTTTTCGCGCCGCGCCTTCAACATCGAAACTCTCAACGTTGGACCAACAGAAGATTCATCAATCTCAAAAATGGTTATTGGAGTAGCTGTAGAAGGCCACTCTCTCGAGCAAGTAATTGCTCAGCTCGACAAACTTGTCAGCGTCATATCGATCAAAGATGTGACAGGCAAAGTTAACGAAGTTCACGACACCCAACCCGATTACCAAAACTAACTCGAAAAAGAAAAAGGAGAAATACCGTGGCAACGATGTATCACGAAGAGGATGCAGATCTATCAATCATCCAGGGTCGCAAGGTCGCGATCATCGGTTACGGCTCACAAGGCCATGCGCACGCACTTAACCTGCGTGATTCAGGCGTTGATGTTCGCGTTGGACTTAAGGAAGGTTCACCTTCACGCGCTAAGGCAGAAGCAGAAGGCCTTCGCGTTGTAACAGTTGCAGAAGCTGTTAAGGAAGCAACGGTCATCATGATCTTGGCGCCAGATCACGTCCAGCGCCATATCTACACAGATTCAATCTTGCCCAACCTTAAAGATGGCGATGCTCTCTTCTTCGGTCACGGTTTCAATATCCGATTTGGCTACATCAAGCCATCTACAAATGTTGATGTTTGTATGGTTGCGCCAAAGGGTCCAGGACACTTGGTTCGCCGCGAATACGCAGGCGGTCGTGGAGTTCCTGTAATCGTTGCAGTTGAACAAGATTCAACAGGCAGCGCATGGCCACTAACACTTTCTTACGCCAAGGCGATCGGTGGACTTCGCGCAGGTGGAATTCTCACAACATTTACTGAAGAGACTGAAACAGATCTATTCGGTGAGCAGTCAGTACTTTGCGGTGGCGCATCACAACTAGTTATGTATGGCTTTGAAACACTTACTGAAGCTGGTTACCAGCCAGAGGTTGCATACTTCGAGTGCCTGCACGAGCTTAAGTTGATTGTTGACTTGATGTTCGAAGGCGGAATCGCCAAGCAACGTTGGTCAGTATCGGATACTGCTGAATACGGAGATTACGTTTCAGGTCCACGCGTTATCGATCCAAGCGTTAAAGAGAATATGAAGGCAGTACTTGCCGACATTCAATCTGGCGCATTTGCTAAGCGCTTTATCGATGACCAAGAAGCAGGAGCACCAGAATTCAAGGCGCTTCGCGCAAAGGGAGAAGCTCACCCAATTGAAGGTGTAGGCCGCGAACTTCGCAAGATGTTTAGCTGGATCAAGACTTCAAATAAAGATGATTACCGAGAAGGAAGCGCGGCGCGTGGCTAAACCTGTTGTATTAATCGCTGAAGAGTTAAGTCCGGCAACCCTAGAAGCTTTAGGTCCGGATTTTGAAGTACGCAATTGTGATGGCGCAAACCGCACCGAACTCCTTGCCGAACTCGGCAAAGGAGTCGATGCGGTCTTGATCCGTTCTGCAACCAAGATGGATGCAGAAGCAATTGCTGCGGCAAAGGGTTTGAAAGTTATTGCACGCGCTGGCGTTGGTCTAGATAACGTTGATATTCCTGCAGCAACAACTGCAGGTGTAATGGTCGTTAACGCACCAACTTCAAATATCGTTTCTGCGGCAGAACTTGCTATCTCATTGCTACTGGCTTCAGCACGTTTCATCTCACCTGCACATGCGGCACTTCGCAACGGCAAGTGGGCGCGCTCTAAGTACACCGGCGCTGAACTATTTGAAAAAACTCTTGGCATTGTCGGCTTCGGTCGCATTGGCCAGTTAGTTGCCCATCGCATGCAGGCATTTGGTATGAATGTAGTTGCCTACGATCCGTATCTACAGCCAGCACGCGCTGCACAACTTGGCGTTGAACTAGTTGATCTAGACACACTTCTTACCCGAAGTGATTTCATCACCATTCACTTGCCAAAGACTAAAGAGACTGCAAATTTGATCGGCGTAGAAGCACTTAAGAAAGTTAAGCCTTCAGTCCGCATCATCAACGCAGCTCGTGGTGGCGTTCTCGATGAGGCCGCTCTTCACGATGCGATCGTTGAAGGTCGAGTAGCTGGCGCTGGTCTAGATGTTTATGTAACTGAACCTTGCACCGATTCACCGCTCTTCCAACTTGATCAAGTTGTCGCAACCCCACACTTGGGTGCATCAACTGATGAAGCACAAGAACGCGCCGGAATCGCAGTTGCAGTGTCGGTTCGTAAAGCACTTGCTGGAGAACTCGTTCCTGATGCGGTTAACGTAAAGGGTGGCGCAATCCACGAGGAAATTCGTCCATCACTTCCGCTCGTTGAAAAGATGGCACAGATCGCAACTGCAATCGCTGGCGAACTTCCAACTAATCTTGATGTACATGTTCGCGGAGATATCTCTGAGCACGATTCATCAATCCTGGCGATCAGCGCGCTAAAGGGCGCACTCCTTGCAACTGGCGCTGAAGACGTTACTTATGTAAATGCTCCAGGACTTGCGGCAGCTCGCAATCTAACTTCAACTTCAGATACTGATCCAGTTAGCCCGGAATACCGCAGCATGATCTCCTTGCATTGTGCGCTCAGCAACGGAAAATCAATAACAGTTGATGGAACTTTGATGGGAATTCGCAAAGTTGAAAAGATCATCGCAATCGATGGTTTCGATTTAGATCTTCCACCAACCGATAATTTGCTCTTCTTACGTTATGCCGATCGCCCAGGAGTTGTTGGCGCAGTCGGTAACGCTCTCGGCAAGGCCGGAATCAATATTGCAGGAATGCAAGTTTCCCGCGCTAGCGCTGGGGGAGATGCACTCATGTCGATCACTGTCGACTCACCAGTCTCTGATGCGATTGTTTCGGCAGTTGCTAAGGAAACCGGCGCCGATCTCGTCCGTTCAGTCTCTTTAGTGAATTAATAGGCGAAATAGATATGAAAAATATAAGTCTTGCCGTTATCGCAGGCGATGGCATTGGGCCGGAAGTTGTTGCCCAGGGCTTACGCGTTTTAGATAAGGTCGCTGCAAAGTACGACGTGACTTTTGCGAAGACTGAATACGATCTTGGTGCTGGTTATTGGCATCGAACTGGAGAAGTTCTTCCAGATTCTGTTCTTGCTGAGATCGCTAAATCTGATGTCATCTTGCTCGGTGCGGTTGGAGACCCAACTGTTCCAAGTGGAGTCCTAGAACGCGGATTGCTTCTAAAACTTCGCTTTGCCTTCGATCACTACATCAACTTGCGTCCTGCAGTCTTGCGCGCTGGTGTAACTGGTCCGCTTGCTACAAAGGCGCCAATTGACTTCATCGTTGTCCGCGAAGGAACCGAAGGCCCATACGTTGGCGCCGGCGGAGTTCTTGCTGAAGGCACCGATGCCGAAATAGCAACTGAAGAATCTCTAAACACTCGACGCGGTGCTGAGCGAGTAATTCGTGATGCCTTTGCGCGCGCCCAAAAGCGCGATCGCAAGAAGTTAACGCTTGTTCACAAAAACAATGTATTAACTCGTGCGGGCAGCCTCTGGACTCGTACCTTCAATGAAGTTGCAAAGGAATTTCCAGGTGTAACAACTGATTACCTACACGTTGATGCCGCATCAATGTTCTTCGTTACCAACCCAGAACGCTTCGACGTTGTTGTTACAGATAATTTATTCGGAGATATCTTGACCGATATTGCAGCCGCTATCTGCGGCGGCATTGGTCTTGCAGCCTCTGGCAATATCAATCCAACCGGTGCATTTCCATCAATGTTTGAGCCAGTACATGGCTCAGCGCCAGATATCGCGGGCAAGAATTTAGCTGACCCAACTGCAACAGTGATGTCGGTTGCGATGATGATGGATCATTTGGGTTATGCAGATGCTGCTCGCGAGATCGAAGCTGCAGTAAATGCAGATCTACTTGCCCGCGCAGATAAAAAGCGAAGCACTACAGAAATAGGAGATGCGCTTCTGGCGCAACTTTAAAATGAAGATAAAACTAAATCCCAACGCTAAAGATGCCGCGACTCGCGATGCCTTAGTTGCTGAAGGCGGATTTGGTAAGTACTACACCGACCACATGGTTATCTGCGAATGGACGCAAGATGGTGGCTGGGCTGAACCAGAGTTAATTCCTTACGGCCCACTCTCACTTGATCCGGCAACGGCAGTTTTCCATTACGGTCAAGAAATCTTCGAAGGTATGAAGGCATATCGCCAACCAGATGGCGGAATCGCTCTCTTTCGCCCTGAAGCAAATGCCCGTCGCTTTGCAAAATCTGCAGCGCGTTTAGCACTTCCTGAAATGCCAGAAGCGCTCTTCTTGGAAACAGTTGAAACTCTTGTTAAGCAAGATGCTGGCTGGGTTCCAAATAAAGTCGGCGAATCTTTATATATCCGCCCATTTATGATCGCTACCGAAGTTGGTTTAGGTGTTCGTCCATCAAATAAAGCGACTTACATTCTTATCGCAACGCCAGCAGGCGCTTACTTTGATCCATCTAAGGCAGTATCTGTTTGGATCTCAACCGAATACGTCCGCGCAGCGCAAGGCGGAACAGGTGAAGCAAAGTGCGGCGGAAATTACGCGGCTTCCCTTGTTGCACAGAAGGCAGCAGCAAAAGAAGGCTGCGATCAAGTTGTTTGGATCGATGCCAAAGAGCGTAAATGGATTGAAGAAATGGGCGGCATGAACCTTTACTTCGTAAAGGGTAAAGGCGCCGATGCCACAGTTATTACTCCAAAGTTAACCGGAACTTTATTGCCAGGTATTACTCGCGATTCAATTCTCTCTGCTGCAAAGGATCTTGGTTACAAGACCGATGAGGTCATGCTCTCTATCGATGACTGGCGCGAAGGTGTTTCATCCGGTGAGATCACCGAAATCTTTGCTTGCGGAACCGCCGCTGTTGTTTCACCAGTTGGCCAGGCCAAGAGCGCATTGGGTACTTGGATTACCGGAGATGGCCAACCTGGCGTAATCACCATGCAGATCCGTAATCACTTACTCGCAATTCAGCACGGTACAACTGCAGATAAGCACGGCTGGGTTAAACGAGTTATCTAATGACCATCTCTGATGCTTTCCATATCTATGACACAACTCTGCGCGATGGCGCACAGCAAGAGGGTTTAAATCTTTCGGTTCACGACAAGTTAACTATTGCTCGTCACCTTGATGATCTCGGCGTTGGTTTTATCGAAGGCGGCTGGCCAGGGGCTAACCCAAAGGACACTGAATTCTTTGCCCTTGCTAAGAAAGAGTTAAAGCTAAAAAACGCAACGTTCGTGGCATTCGGCGCTACTCGCCGTCCCAACGTCAAGGCCGCCGATGATGTATTGCTCGCTGCGCTTCGCGATAGCGGTGCTCCTGCAGTTACCTTGGTTGCAAAGGCATTTGATCGCCACGTTGATCTCGCGCTTAAAACAACGCTAGAAGAGAACCTAGCAATGATCCGCGACTCAGTTACCCACCTTCGCCAAGAAGGCCAGCGCGTATTTCTAGATGCCGAACACTTCTTCGATGGCTACCGCGCTAATCGCGATTACGCACTTGAAGTAATTCGCGTTGCCATGGAAGCGGGCGCCGATGTTGCAGCGCTCTGCGATACCAACGGCGGCATGTTGCCTGATGAAATTGCCGATGTTGTTCATGATGTTTTAACTGCAACCTCTGCTCGTATCGGCATCCATTGCCACAACGACACTGGCTGCGCAGTTGCAAACTCAATGGCCGCGGTTGCTGCAGGCGCCACACATGTACAAGGAACTCTTAATGGTTATGGTGAGCGAACAGGAAATGCTGACCTCGTAACAATCATCGCTAACCTAGAGCTAAAGAAGAAGCAGTTGGTCTTGCCACCAAACGCACTTCGTGAGTCATTCAGAATCTCACACGCCATTGCAGAAGTAACTAATATTTCTCCATCGGGTCGCCAGCCATACGTTGGCGTCTCTGCTTTCGCACACAAAGCTGGTCTGCATGCATCTGCGATCAAAGTTGATCCATTCTTATATCAACATGAAGATCCGGCATCTGTCGGAAACGATATGCGCATGCTGGTTTCAGATATGGCCGGCCGCGCATCCATCGAACTTAAATCACAAGAACTTGGCGTAGATCTCGGTGGCGATCGCGAACTGCTTGGACGCATCGTCGAGCGCGTTAAAGAGATGGAATCTCGCGGCTTCACATTTGAGGCAGCCGATGCTTCATTTGAACTTCTTCTACATGAAGAAGTTGCCGGTAAGCGACCATCATTCTTCAAAATTGAGCACTGGCTCACCACCGTTGAACGCGCTGAAGATCAGAGCATTGTCACTAAGGCTGAAGTAACAGTTACCGCGCAAGGTAAGGAGATCTCTTGCTCAGGTTCTGGAAACGGCCCAGTTAACGCATTCGATAACGCGCTTCGCTCAGGACTTAAGCAGTTGTATCCCGAACTCGAAGTTCTTGAACTTACTGATTACAAAGTACGTATCCTCGAAGGTCGCCTTGGTACCGGCGCTATCACCCGCGTTCTTGTAGAAACTTCAGATGGCAAAGGCGAATGGAACACCGTTGGAGTTCACGAAAACGTGATCGCCGCATCTGCCATGGCACTTGAAGATGCAGTTACCTTCGGCTTACTGCGCC
>JBIIRS010000134.1:0-3129 GCA_044341425.1 Candidatus Planktophila sp.
TCGGTGCGGCAGGAAAAGCCAATGCGCCGATTACTCTGACTTCAATGAGCTTGAGCGTTATTCCAGTTACACAAAAAGCTGGAAAGTATTACCCGCTAGAAAGTTACACGCTAGTTAACGCCGACGGTGGCGCTTCTTATGGTGTGCGCCCAACCGGCAACGATTACGACAATTTGGCAGATTGTGCATGGACAGAATTAGGTTTCTGCGCAAAGTATGAAGATTTTGCCGATAACACTCGCGTAGCTCTGACGATGCGTATGGGCGCTGAAATGACTGGCTGGCTTTATGGGCGGATGAAAGATGTCGACGTTAAAGTCGATCCGATTGATACCAAGAATAATCGGATAAAGATTGAGGCTGTTCCTGTAAACGCACCAGGTGCATTCGGTTATATAAAGAAGAGTGAATTGGCCAGTAACCCGAAGATAGATGCCCGAGTGCGTTTAGGTTCTGGGGAATTTGGGTACAACCTGATGATGCAGCGCGAAGGTTCGCAAGTTGGCGGCTATGACCCAGTTGGAAACTTTGAAGATTTCGCAGCCTTTGAGCCGATTTTAAAGACTAAACCGGGTTATCGCGCGCAGTGGATTGTCTCCGCTGGTGCAAGTGCAAACGGATATCAGGCAACAACTGGCAATGCTTGTTTTGATGACAAGACGCAGTTGCTTGGAATTGTGACAACTAATGCGTTGGTCTACTCCCCTTCTGCGCCGGAGTTTAAAGATGGCGCGCTTAATTACAAGGTCGCGGGTTTGCATTTAATGGAAGATGGCAAGACGCTAACCCGTGGAAGTTACGACTTGGCGATTAGATCATCTGTTGCGCGTTGTGTTTACGGATTCACGAGTGCGCCATTTCAAGCATCGGTTTCAGTTATTAACGCCGATGGTAGTGAGCAGATAATTGGTACCGAAACTGTGCGCGAAGATGCTAAACGGGAATGGTTATTTCTAACTGCTAAGAACTTCACTTTTTCTACGCCAACGATCCGCGTTAAGTTAACGCAGGAAAAGCAAGCAGCCGTTGCGCCAGCGCCGGTTAAGAAAGTGGCGACCAAGTCGATTACTTGCGTTAAGGGCAAGATGGTAAAGAAGGTAACTGCTGTATCGCCTAAGTGTCCTGCGGGTTATAAGAAGAAGTAACTTTCTTTGCGCGGTAACTTCGCCATGAACCTGTAGACCAGAGCGCCCAGATAACTAAGAGCGGCTGAAAGAGCAGGCGGATTGCGCGGGCGCGATCGCTGTCGAGGCCGAACGCGTCGATGCCATTTACATATTGCGAGATGTTGCCGGGGAAAATTGCGATGAAGAACGCTGCGGTGACCCAACCGATTTGGGTGCGGTATTTCCAAAGAATAAGTAGCGATAAGCCAAGTGCGATTTCAACGATGCCTGATGCGATCACAACGAAGTCGGCAGAGAACGGAACCCAGTTGGGAACTTGTGCTTGGAACTCTTGGCGGCTGGTTGTTAAGTGCGTGGTGCCGGCATAGGCAAGGGCTGCGCCTAAGAGAAGTTGTGTGGCGTTTCTTAAGAGCTGCATGTATTAATTAAAGCGCAGAATTGGGTTATTTCTTTTTGTAGCCAGGCGGGCACTTTGGATTAGTGCCAGTGACTTTCTTCGAAACCTTGCCTTTAACGCAGATGATCGTTGATTTCTTTTTAGCGAGTGCAGCTTTTGCTTCCGCCTCTCTGGCTAGCGCTGCGGCAACGTAATCTTCTGCTTCTTTCAAGATATCAAGGTGCTTGTAAACCGGTGATGCGTAACTAACTCCACCTTTTCCATCGTGACCAGTCGAAGCGCCGCATGCATAAACGCTATTTCCATTTGGAGTAGTTGCAAGGTAGAGAAATTCGTTCTTATATGTGGATGTGACTGATCCGCCTGAATCTCCACTGCATCCAAAACCAGTTTTTCCATTATTCATAATTATGTGGTCGGCTAATTGCGGTCTCTTGTAGCCAACCATCGCTTCAACTTCTGCCAGGGTATATAGAACAGATGTCAGAGATCTAGGTTGAAGAGTTTTCTTATACCTCTGCATGCATGGCATAGGTTCATTTGGTTCACATCGATCTTTGTACTCGCCATAGCCATGCATCTTTATTGGTGTCTTGGACTCACGAATTTCAGCTTCAATTTCTGGGGTTAACAGCTTGACTGGTGCTGCTGGAATCAAATCTTTCTCGAGAACGTAGATTGCAAAATCATCGAGAGTTGCATTGTTACCTCGGTAGTTTTTTGCAATTAATCTCAATTCTACTTTTACCGCACCCTTGTAGTCTCCTGCCGTCGAGTTAGGCAGACCGATAAACAAATATTTGCGGGCGAACGGGATCTTGTTTCCTTTCTCGTCGAATTGATATTCGGAATGAGCTGCTGAGAATACGATTCGCGATGAATATAGGAATCCTGAATATGAAGCCTGATCACCACTGTTGGGCGGTGTCGGCGAATCAGAACCATAGATAGGAACTATTCGCGGATTGGAAAGATCGATGTCTGCGTTTAATCCAGCGTTAGCGGAATAAGTGAGAGTAGTCAGGCAGAGCAAGATCGCCACGGCCGCTGCGCGAAGTTTCATAGCCAAAAGTAATTCGGTGAAGCAGATAAGTAAATAGTTACTCTGCGTAAGAAAATGAAAGTGGCCCCACGCGACGAACCGTGAGGCCACTTTGTGTGCGTACCGCTGGTAGGATTCGAACCCACGACCTGCAAATTCGTCAGAATGCTGCTCTATCCGCTGAGCTACAGCGGCACGCAGCACGGAACCTAAGTCAGTTAATTAAAACTGATTTAGGTTTTTTGCTTTGTTGTGGATAAATATCAAACTCAAGGTTTGATGATTGTGATTCCGCCTTGTTGCTGGTTATTTAAATCCGCAAGTGCTTGGGCGCCAACTTCTAAATTTACTTCGCGCTTAACGAGTAGCGATGGGTTCAGTACTCCACTGGCAACTAGGGCAAGCATTTCTGGATAATCGCGCGCTGCCATTCCGTGAGAACCAAGTAGATCAAGTTCCCAGGCGATAACGCGGGCCATTGGCATTGCAGTTAAACCGCTGGGCGTAAGGAGTAAACCGAGTTGCAGATGACGTCCACCGCGTGCGAGTGAGAGAACTGAGGC
>JBIIRS010000025.1:0-11220 GCA_044341425.1 Candidatus Planktophila sp.
TAACCTCATCAAACCCAACTGCGGGTGGCGCTTGCACAGGTTCCGGAATCGGACCAACCAAGATCGATCGCGTAATCGGAATTGTTAAGGCTTACACAACTCGCGTTGGCTCTGGCCCATTCCCAACAGAACTCTTCGATGAAGATGGCGAAAAGTTGCGCACTATCGGCGGCGAAATCGGTGTAACAACTGGTCGTGCACGTCGTTGCGGTTGGTATGACGCACCGATCGCACGTTACGCAGTTCGCGTTAACGGACTTACCGATTTCTTCTTAACCAAGCTCGATGTCTTAACTGGCTGGAAAGAAATCCCAGTCTGCGTTGCCTATGAAATCGACGGCAAACGTGTTGAGGAACTTCCTGCATCACAATCTGATTTCCATCACGCAAAACCAATTTATGAAAACTTGCCAGGCTGGACTGAAGATATTTCTGGCGCGCGCAAGTTAAGTGATCTGCCGAAGAACGCACAGTATTACATCGCCTTCTTGGAAAAGATTTCCGGTGCGCCAATGAGCGCCATCGGTGTCGGGCCGGGTCGCGACCAAACAATTGTCGTGAAGGATTTCATCTAAACCATGAAAATCCTCCTAGTCGGAAGCGGCGGTCGTGAACACGCACTCGCACTAGGGTTACAAGCAGATCCAAGTTGTACTGAACTTCATTGCGCACCTGGAAATCCAGGTATCGCAGAAATTGCAACACTCCATCCGATTGCAATCACCGATAACAGAGCAATAGTTGAACTCGCCAAGAAATTAGGCGTTGATCTCGTTGTAATTGGTCCTGAAGTTCCGCTAGTAAATGGCGTAGCCGATGACCTGCGGGCAGCGGGATTGGCTGTCTTTGGCCCATCAAAAGCGGCAGCACAACTCGAAGGTTCTAAGAATTTTGCAAAAGGCGTTATGCGCGATGCGGGCGTTCCAACAGCGCGTAGCTTTACCTGTGAAACTCAGACAGAAATCGAAAACGCGCTCGATGAATTCGGCGCACCTTACGTTGTTAAAGATGATGGTCTTGCTGCAGGCAAAGGAGTTGTTGTCACCGACGATCGCGCCAAGGCGCTAGAACATGCCCTTGCTTGTAAGCGCGTTGTTATTGAAGAATTTCTAAATGGTCCAGAGATTTCATTATTTGGAATTTCAGATGGGCGCAATGTTCTGCCGATGCAACCGGCGCAAGATTTCAAACGCGCCTACGATCGTGACGAAGGACCAAACACAGGTGGCATGGGTGCATACTCACCGCTGCCTTGGGCGCCAGATGACATCATGGAAGAGACTTACGAAAAAGTTTTGGCGCCAGTAATCGCTGAAATGGCTGCGCGCGGAACACCATTTGTTGGACTTCTCTACGCAGGCTTAGCTTTAACTGATCACGGGTTACGCGTTATCGAATTCAACGCGCGCTTTGGAGATCCCGAAACTCAAGTTTTGATTCCACGACTTGCAACACCGCTTGCACAATTACTTTACAAAGCAGCAACTGATTCACTTGATGATGTTGCTCTTTCTTGGCGCGATGAAAGCGCTGTAACTGTTGTGCTTGCAGCGCAGGGATACCCAGAATCACCAAAGACCAAAGGCGCGATTACAAATATTCCGGCAATTTCAAAGACACAAATCTTTCACGCGGGAACTTCACTTAATGGCGTTGGCTTAGTTTCTAGTGGCGGTCGCGTCTTAACAGTGACTGGTTTGGGCACGGATTTAACTGAGGCCCGCGATCGCGCATACCGCGCGATCTCACAGATTGAACTCGAAGGCTCTTTCTATCGCAGCGATATCGCTTTCAATGCGTCGGTCGCTGAGAAGGGCAATTAAATGGGGGAGAATAAGCCAGTGAGCGTCCTTGCTGATCGTTATGCATCATCTGCAATGCGCGCCATCTTCGCACCTGAAGAGAAGATCATCGCCGAGCGCCGTTTATGGCTTGCTGTGGCCCGTGCGCAAAACAAACTTGGTCACACCATCTCAGACGCAGTTATCGCCGATTACGAAAAGGTAATCACTAAAGTTGATTTGGCATCAATCGATGCTCGCGAAAAGCAGACTCGTCATGATGTGAAAGCGCGCATCGAAGAGTTCAACGCACTTGCTGGCCACGAGGCTATTCACGCCGGTATGACTAGCCGTGACTTAACTGAAAATATTGAAGCGCTGCAAATTAAAAATGGGCTTGCCATCGTGCACGACAAAGTTATCGCAGTTCTGGCACAACTAGCCGATAAGGCAGCACAGTATTCCGATCAAGCTATTGCCGGTCGTTCACACAATGTCCCCGCGCAGATCACAACCCTTGGAAAGCGTTTTGCTTCTGCTGCTGAAGAGCTGCTCTTTGCTTACGAGCGTTTAGCATCGCTACAAGATCGTTACCCGATGCGTGGCATTAAAGGCCCAGTTGGCACATCACAAGATTCAATTGATCTTCTTGGTTCATCGAAGGCGCATCACAGCCTTGAACTCGAGATCGCAAATGAACTTGGCTTTAACCGTGTACTTGATTCAACCGGTCAGATCTATCCACGTTCATTTGATTACGATGTTGTGACAACTCTTGTACAACTCGCTGCTAGCCCATCTTCACTTGCAACATCAATTCGCCTGATGGCCGGCGCCGAACTTGTCACCGAAGGATTTAAAGCTGGCCAAGTTGGATCATCTGCCATGCCGCACAAGATGAACACCCGCTCTTGCGAACGTATCAATGGTTTATCAGTAATTTTGCGCGGATATGCATCGATGGTCTCTGAACTTGCGGGCGATCAATGGAACGAAGGCGATGTTTCATGCAGCGTGGTTCGCCGCGTTGCACTTCCTGATGCGTTCTATGCCATCGATGGTCTGCTTGAGACAACTCTTACTGTGCTTAGCGAATTCGGTGCTTTCCCCGCGGTAATTGCTGCAGAACTCGATCGTTACCTACCTTTCTTGGCAACAACGAAGATCTTGATGGCTTCAGTTAAAGCTGGCGTTGGTCGCGAAGTCGCGCACGAAGTTATTAAAGAACATGCTGTGAAAGCCGCGTTGTTAATGCGCGAGGGAAAAGCAAATACATTGCTTGAAGCACTGGCAGCCGATGATCGTTTACCTCTCGATCGCGCTGCCCTTGATGCGCTAATTAGCCAACCAATTGAATTTACTGGCGATGCTCGCCAACAAATTGCTCGAGTTGTAGATCGCATCGATGCGATCACATCCGCGCACCCTGCCGCAGCGCAGTACAAACCGCACTCGATCCGGTGAGCGGCTTCGGCGTAGCTGGCGCACCGCCAGCACCAACTATCAAAGGTTGGCAACACCTACGCACAGGAAAAGTACGAGACCTTTACACCAACGATTTCAATGAAATTTTATTAGTTGCATCTGATCGCATCTCGGCATTTGATTGGGTTCTTCCAACAACGATTCCAAGTAAAGGTGCGATACTCACACAGTTATCGCTATTCTGGTTTGAACTCCTTGAAGATATTGTCCCGAGCCACATCATCAGTGATGACGTTCCAGATCAAGTCGCAGACCGCGCAGTAATTGTTAAACCACTTGATATGTTTGAGATCGAATGTGTCGCGCGCGGCTATTTAACTGGCAGCGGCTTGGTTGAATACAAATCTAACCAAGCGGTTTGTGGAAACGATCTGCCTGCGGGGCTAGTTGATGGATCAGAACTTCCTGCCAGCATTTTCACGCCCGCAACAAAAGCAGAAATCGGCGATCACGATATAAATATTGACTTCGACCAAGCGGCGAAGATTGTTGGTGCCGATGATGCCTCTGCGCTTCGCGACTTAACTCTTTCGCTCTATGAAACCGCTGCCGACTTTGCGCGCAGCCGCGGCATCATCTTGGCCGATACCAAATTCGAATTCGGCCGCGATCCTAAAGGTGTAATAACCCTGGGAGATGAGGCGTTAACGCCTGATTCATCAAGGTTTTGGGAGTTAGCCACCTGGCAACCAGGTAGCGCACAGGGCTCATTTGATAAACAATTTGTTCGAGACTTCTTAACTAATAGCGGCTGGGATAAGAAAAGCCCACCACCAGAATTGCCGGCAGAGATCGTCGAGAAAACTGCTGCGCGATATGAAGAAGCGTACTTCCGCATTACCGGCAGCAAGTTTTAAAACCAAGTTCTAAAAAAGGAGATGAAGATGGCAAAGATCGTGGTTGATGTAATGCTTAAGCCAGAGATCCTCGACCCACAGGGTGTGGCCGTATCTGCTGCACTGCCGCGCCTCGGATTTAACTTTGCCAAGAGCGTGCGCCAAGGAAAGCGCTTTGAAATCGAAGTAGATGGCGAACCAACACCTGCACAGCTTGCTGAAGTCGAAAAGGCTGCCGAGACACTTCTTGCAAACCCAGTTATTGAAACTTTCACAGTAAGAGTTGAGAAGTAGATGAAAGTTGGCGTTGTAACTTTTCCGGGCACGTTAGATGATCGCGATGCTGCGCGCGCGGCAACGCATGCCGGCACAACTGCGGTTTCGCTCTGGCACGGAGATGCTGACTTAAAAGGTGTAGATGCGGTGATATTGCCCGGCGGTTTTTCTTACGGTGATTACCTGCGCTGCGGTGCGATCTCACGTTTTGCGCCAGTGATGGAGAAAATCATTGATGCCGCAAATGGCGGAATGCCGTTACTTGGAATTTGTAATGGTTTCCAAGTTCTATGCGAAGCGCATCTGCTTCCAGGTGCGCTCACGCGCAACCACGAGCTTCATTTCTTATGCCGTGATCAGAAGTTAGAGATTACAAATAACACCACTGCTTGGACATCTTCTTACCAAGTTGGACAAGAGATTGTTATCCCGTTGAAAAACGGTGAAGGCTCTTTCCAATGTGATGATGCAACCTTGGCCAAACTTGAAGGCGAGGGCCGCATCATTGCGCGCTATGTGGGCGAAAATCCCAACGGTTCACGCAATAAAATCGCCGGTATTACCAATGAACGCGGCAACGTGGTTGGCCTAATGCCACACCCAGAACACGCGATCGACACTTTAACTGGCCCAACTGCTGATGGTCTTGGCTTCTTTACCTCTGTTCTTAGCGCGATGGTGAAGTAGATGGCTTTAGATACCGTCGCTATTGCAACCGCAAACCCTGAAGCAACTCAACCATTTGCTGAACTCGGGTTAAAGCCAGATGAGTATGCGCGCATCAAAGAGATTTTGGGACGTCGTCCAACTTCTTCAGAGCTCGCGATGTATTCAGTTATGTGGTCTGAGCACTGTTCTTATAAATCATCCAAAGTTCACTTGAAGCAATTTGGTGACAAGGCAGTTAAGACCGATGCCCTGTTAGTCGGTATTGGTGAAAACGCCGGCGTTGTAGATGTCGGTCAGGGATATGCCGTAACTTTTAAAATCGAATCACATAACCACCCATCTTTTATTGAGCCGTATCAAGGCGCTGCAACTGGTGTCGGCGGAATTGTTCGCGATATTTTGACGATGGGTGCGCGCCCAATTGCAGTTATGGATCCGCTTCGCTTTGGACCTGCAGATCATCCAGATACTCGTCGCGTCTTGCCTGGCGTAATCGCAGGTGTTGGTGGATACGGAAACTGTTTAGGGCTACCAAATATCGGCGGCGAAGTTGTCTTTGATCAAACTTATCTAGGTAACCCACTTGTTAACGCGCTCTGCGTTGGCGTTATGAAACATAGTGATATAAAACTTGCTAAAGCTGCGGGCGCTGGAAATCTAGTTGTTCTTTATGGCGCCAAGACTGGCGGCGATGGAATCGGTGGCGTATCCGTTCTCGCATCGGAAACCTTTGAATCAACCGGTCCTGCAAAGCGTCCAGCGGTTCAAGTTGGAGATCCATTTGTTGAAAAAGTTCTAATTGAATGTTCGCTGGAAATCTTCGCTGAAGATTTAGTTGTAGGCATCCAAGACCTTGGCGGGGCAGGCTTATCTTGCGCTACCAGCGAGCTCGCATCAGGTGGCAGCGGCGGCATGAAGGTGGAACTCGATCGCGTTCCATTGCGTGATGCCACGCTTTCACCAGAAGAAATCTTGATGTCCGAATCGCAAGAGCGCATGTGCGCAATTGTCGAGCCAAAGCACATTGATCGCTTCCTTGAAATCTGCAAGAAGTGGGATGTCACAGTAACCGTTATTGGTGAAGTAACCGACGGCGATCGATTAGAAATCACCTGGCATGGAGATTTAATCGTTGATGTTCCGCCCCGAACCGTTGCTCACGATGGGCCGGTTTATAACCGCCCACTGGCCAAGCCAGATTACATCGATCGCGTTAACGCAGAAATTGTTGATGTAGCACTTCCCAGCACTGCAGACGAAATAAATGCTGCGGTTTTAAAGTTAGCAGCAACGCCAAACTTGGCAGATAAATCTTGGGTGACTTCACAATACGATCGCTATGTTCAGGGAAACACCATTCAATCTCAGCCAGATGATTCTGGAATGGTCCGTATTGATGAGAAGACACATCTCGGTGTCGCAGTTGCAACTGATGCCAATGCAAACTGGTCATATTTAAATCCTTACGAAGGTGCAAAGTTGGCTCTTGCCGAAGCTGCGCGAAATATTGCAACTGCTGGCGCTAAGCCTTTGGCCGTTACTAACTGCCTTAACTTTGGCTCTCCTGAAGATCCAGGCGTGATGTGGCAATTCGCGGAATCTGTTCGTGGATTAGCTGATGGATGTTTAGAGATGGGGCTACCTGTTACAGGTGGAAACGTTTCTTTCTACAACCAGACTGGTGCGGTTGCGATCTTGCCAACGCCAGTGATTGGCGTACTTGGAGTTATCGATGATGTGCGCTCCCGCACACCAATGAGTTTTGATAAAGCAGGGCTTGATCTTTATCTACTTGGTGAAACCAAAGCAGATATCGCCGGCGGTGAGTGGGCTTACATCCACGGCCAACGCGGAGGAAGCGCCCCAATCGCTGATTTACAGCGAGAAATGCGCCTTATTGAAGTGTTGGTTGCAGGACGAACTGAAAAGATTTTTACTGCAGCACATGATTTAAGCCAAGGTGGTTTATCAGCAACGCTTACTGAAATGGTCTTGCGCCATAACGTAGGTGCAAAAGTAACTTTGGAAAATGTAGGCGTTGCGCTAATCAGTGAGACTCCCGGCCGTGTAGTTGTTGCAGTTGAACCAAGCCAGGCTTCTGCACTATCTGCACTTGCAAATAAACACTCAATCGCGATTACCAAGATCGGATCGACTGGGGGAGATGCGTTAGAGATCAATGAGGCGAAAATTTCTCTGACCGAACTTCGCAAGGCACACACCGAAACTTTCCCAAAGTTGTTTGGATAAAATATGCGCGATCCTAAGATTCTCGAAGCGGTGAAGCAGAGCCTGGCGCTCTTAACC
This sequence comes from Candidatus Planktophila sp., assembly GCA_044341425.1. Taxonomy (GTDB): domain Bacteria; phylum Actinomycetota; class Actinomycetes; order Nanopelagicales; family Nanopelagicaceae; genus Planktophila. The sequence goes on from JBIIRS010000025.1 coordinate 7,355, forward strand.
GAACGTGCACCGGGTCGCGCAATCGAAGTACGTATTCCGCCATATGCTGCGGTGCAGTGCGGAGACGGTCCAACTCATACACGGGGTACGCCACCAAATGTGATCGAGATGAACGCCGAAACTTGGTTGGCACTCGCCAGCGGTGAGCGCAGTTGGGCAGATGCCATGTCTGCTGGTTTGATTAGCGCATCTGGTGTTCGCGCAGATTTAACTGAACTACTTCCGTTGGAGGTGAAGCAATGACCCGTCGCCCTGATGGTTTGCTCAATCACAACGTTTTAGATGACGATAAAGCCCCACAAGATGCTTGCGGAGTATTTGGCGTTTGGGCACCTAGCGAAGAAGTTGCCAAGTTAACTTTCTACGGACTTTATGCCCTGCAACATCGCGGACAAGAATCTGCAGGTATCGCAGCATCTGATGGCGAAAGAATTTTGATCTACAAAGATATGGGTCTGGTATCGCAGGTCTTTACTGAAACCGATTTAGCATCACTTACTGGCGATCTAGCAATTGGCCACTGTCGTTACAGCACCACTGGATCGAGTACTTGGGTTAACGCCCAACCAACGCTAAGACCCACTAAATACGGCACTTTGGCGCTAGCCCACAACGGTAATCTCACCAATACTGGCGATCTCGCAGAAATGGTTCAGAAGCTCGAAGGCGATAACGCTAAGAGCGGTCGCGGTGCAACGACAGATACCGAGATCATGACTGCGTTAATTGGTCTGCAAGATGAGAAGAACGTTGAAGCAAGTGCAATTGCAGTCTTGCCAAAGTTAGAAGGTGCGTTCTCACTTGTTTTTATGGATGAAAAAACTTTATACGCAGCACGCGATCGCCACGGCGTACGCCCACTCGTAATCGGAAAACTCGAACGCGGTTGGGTAGTTGCCTCCGAAACTGCAGCGCTAGATATTGTCGGCGCAGCATTTGTGCGCGAAGTTGAACCAGGTGAGTTCTTAGCAATCAATGAAGATGGAATTCGCTCACAGATGTGGGCAACTCCAGATCCCAAAGGCTGCATCTTCGAATATGTTTACTTAGCGCGCCCAGATACAACAATTGCCGGACAAGGTGTTCATGCAACTCGCGTTCGTATAGGCAAGCGTTTAGCAATCGAAGCGCCAGCCGAAGCAGATCTTGTCATTCCAGTTCCTGAATCCGGAACGCCAGCGGCGATTGGTTTTGCACAACAATCCGGAATTCCTTACGGACTTGGCTTAGTTAAGAACTCTTATGTTGGCCGTACCTTTATTCAGCCATCGCAAACTATTCGCCAGCTTGGTATTCGTCTTAAGTTAAATCCCCTACGCGAAATCATTGAGGGCAAACGCATTGTGGTTGTAGATGATTCGATTGTTCGCGGAAATACCCAGCGCGCAATTGTGCGGATGTTGCGCGAGGCTGGGGCACGAGAGATTCACGTACGTATTTCAAGTCCACCGGTGGAATGGCCTTGTTATTACGGAATCGATTTCGCTTCCCGTGCAGAATTAATTGCGAGTGGCCTAGAAATCGAAGAGATCCGTCGCTCGATTGGCTCAGATTCACTTAGTTATGTGTCGATGGAAGGCTTAATTGCTGCAACGACGATTGATGAAAATAAGCTCTGCACCGCTTGTTTTACCGGTACTTACCCAATAGCGGTACCTGCAGATATGTCAGAAGGAAAGATGCGCCTTGAAGTTACAGAGGTGGTGAAAAACCATGAGCACATATAAAGATTCGGGCGTCGATATCGATGCCGGAGATCGCGCCGTTGAATTGATGAAAGCCTCAATCGCAAAAGCCACACGCCCTGAAGTGCAAGGTGGCATTGGGGGATTTGCTGGTTTATTCGATGCCAGCGCTTTAAAGAATTACAAGAAGCCATTACTTGCAACATCAACTGATGGTGTTGGAACCAAAACTGAGATTGCACGTTTGATGGATAAGTACGACACCATCGGCGAAGATCTAGTTGCGATGGTTGTCGATGATCTAGTTGTGTGTGGCGCAGAACCACTCTTCATGACCGATTACATCGCAGTTGGCAAAGTGATCCCGGAACGCATTGCTGAAATTGTTAGCGGAATTGCTCGTGGTTGCATAAAAGCCAATACTGCGTTAATCGGTGGCGAAACTGCAGAACATCCAGGTTTACTTAAAGAAGATGAATTCGATATCGCAGGCGCTGCAACAGGCGTAGTTGATGCTGATAAGCAACTCGGTTCACACCGCGTGAAAGCAGGAGATGCAATTATTGCGATGCCGGCAAGTGGTTTCCATGCCAATGGATATTCGCTGGTGCGCCATATCCTGGCCACACAAAAACTGGATCTCAACAAGACTTATGAAGGCCTAACAAAATCGCTTGGTGAAACTCTCTTAACACCAACTGAGATTTATACCCTTGATTGTTTGGCGCTAATCAGAGCGCAGCAAGAAAACCTTCGCACTTTTTCTCACATCACCGGCGGCGGCTTAGCCGATAACACCGTACGCGTTATTCCAGATGGCTTAATCGCAAAATACGATCGCACTACTTGGGCACTTCCCGCCGAAATGGAATTCCTGGCAACAATCGCCGGGGTCCCGCAATCCGATCTTGAGCGCACCTGGAATGCCGGCATCGGAATGGTCGCCATCGTCGACCCCGCCATCGCTGATCTGACCATCCGTTCCCTGGCCGCCCGCGGCATGAAAGCCTGGGTGGCAGGCTCAATTCACGCTCAAAACGGCCCCGGCGCCGCTGCTTTGGAAGGTAACTACAGGACGCGATAACCTTCGCGTCTTGACGAATTTCACTTTGGTAAGGAGGTCGCCCTATGGGTCGCGGCCGTGCAAAAGCTAAACAGACAAAAGTCGCCAGAGATCTCAAATACAACTCTCAGGAGATGGACCTCGATCGCCTTGCGAAAGAACTTCATGGCGAAGACCCTGCAAATAAATCTCGCGATGACGAAGATCCCTTTGCTGAAGGAAATTACATTCCGCGTGCTTAATTTCTCGCGGGTAAAGTAAAAGCCGTGAGACCAACTCCGTACGTAGCATCACTTCGAATCTACGAACCACTTTCCGCATTTGAACCAGCAGATCGTCTGCGCTGGCAAGATTTAGTTGCAGATGAGAATTCAACTCGTAATGAACAAAAGTTGGCGCTGCGCCGTTTAGTTTTTCCAGAACCACCTGCCGGTCGCCCCGATGGTGCACATATTTTAGATATCGACGGTGTTCGTTACATTTCACCTTGGTCAACTGCAACTCGTTGTTGGGCAGCTCTGGATGATTTTAAAGATTCACTCCCGTCATCTGTCACACCGTTTTTCTTGCCGCAGAACTTGGAAGATGTAATTACTGCAGGCGTTGATTTAATGGAAGATCGCGTTCCACATATCATCACTGAAAACTGGCTCATTCCACCACGTTGGTTCTCGATGTTTATGCCAGAAGAACGCGTACGTGGCGTTGATCAAGATGGCCCATTCTGCATTATGCGCGCCAAGCTTTCTGATGCGATCGCCCGCACCCAAGTTGCGCACCAAACTGTTTTAGGAGCATTTGGTGAAGGATCAGTTGAAGCCGAGATCGAACATATATTGGAATGGCTTGAGATGTTCCATCAAAAATCGCTCGTTGAACTCGATTACGGCGGGCTTGCTGGATATCTCGATCTCGGAATGAAATTAGCGGGAGAAGAAACCGGCATCGAAGCAGATACATCAGTTGAAGATGTCTTGCACTCACTCTCTGGTCTTGCCGCAGGCGATGGACAGATGGCCGGCCAAGGTTATGAGCGTCTAGTCTCCCGTTGGCGCGTAGTTCAAGCCTTTGAATCAGCTATTTAGCCTCACATCTCTCTATTGCTATTTACGCTCACT
>JBIIRS010000135.1:0-3044 GCA_044341425.1 Candidatus Planktophila sp.
CTGATCAGCCAATAATTTATCGCTCCACTTTTGATAATCACTTGGCGACCATCCTTTGCGAGTAAATGCAACGATCGAAAGTTCGGGTTCGTGAATCAAATCTAAATTAGGATGTTGGCGTACTAGTTCTGCGGCTTCGCGTGCAACGGTAAGAGTTTCTTCCATTGCTTCGGTATATGCATCTGTTCCGTGGGCGGCAAGTGAGAACCAGAATGGCAACCCGCGCACGCGACGAGTTAAGTGAATTGCATAATCTGCTGGTGACCAAGTGTCATCGTGGAGAGTTTCCAAATATGAAGCGTGTTGGGTATGAACTTCTTTGGCTAGATCTGGATTGCGATAGATAAGTGCACATGCATCGAATGGTGCGAAGAGCCACTTATGTGGATCAACAATTAAGGAATCAGCTTGCTCGACACCATTAAATTTCGCGCGTACTGATGGCGCACAAAGCGCAGCAAGACCGTAAGCGCCATCAACGTGGAACCAGATATCGCGAGCATGGGTTGCTTCAGCGATCGTTGCTAGATCATCAATTATTCCGAGGTTTGTGGTGCCACCAGTTGCGACAACGGCAAAGACGCGAGTTTGAGTTGTGGCATGCAATTGATCAATTGCTGCAGCAAGTGCATCACCGTGCATCTTGCGATCAGCACCTGGCTCAATCTTTAGAAGTTCTACATCCATGATTTGGGCAGCGCTAGCGATTGACGAATGCGCTTCTGCGCTGCAAGCGATTGCCCAACGTGATGTATTTGGATATTTCGTGCGGGCTGCAGCGCGTGCCACAACGAGCGCAGAGAGATTTCCAATTGTTCCGCCTTGTACAAAAACACCGCCAGCAGATTGTGGAAGCTCTGCTAAATCTGCGATCCAACGCAGCGCTTGGTTTTCAGCAAAGACTGCGCCCGCGCCTTCTTGCCAAGATCCACCGTAGAGTGAACTTGCACCAACAACTAGGTCGAAGAGATTTGAATATTCAGTTGGTGCCGATGGAATAAAGGCTAAGTTGCGCGGATGATCTGTTGAGATACAGGCCTTTGCTAAAACATTGGTGAATACTTCAAGTGCTTCATGTCCGCCTAAACCTTTAGCGGTGATGGTGTTGCCGACTTCTTGAAATAAATCTTCAGCGGTACGCGGACCATCTAGTGGTGGATCATCTTTTAAGCGCAGCAGGCTGTATGCCAGGATCTCTTTGGCGAGGGATTCGACCTCTGAATTAAAGGCGTGAATTGGCATGGTCGGTGCGATTGGCCTTTCGAATCAGGTTTCGCATCATCGTTGGGAAAACAAAGATGTGGAAGGGAAGTACAAAGTACCAATACAACTGGCCACCTAAACCACGTGGCGAGAAGCTCGCTTCTTGTACAACAGTGCGATCGGTTCCGTTATCGATAACGCTAAATTCGAGCCAAGCTTTTCCAGGCAGAACCATTTCGGCGTAAAGCTTTAAACGCTTGCCGCGTTCTAACTCATCAACACGCCAGAAATCTAAACTGTCACCAACGCGCAGCGTTAGCGGATCGCGACGACCGCGACGGAGTCCGACTCCACCGAAGATGCGATCTAACAAACCGCGCAAGAACCAGAGAAAATCTGCACCGTAGTAACCGTTTTCGCCACCGATACTTTCAATCGCTTGCCAGATAGATGCGGCGCTTGCTTCAGTGTTTGATTCGCGACGATCGCGCAGAACCATTTCACCAGCCCATTCAGGATCGCCTTGAGCTTTCTGCCACGGCGCAGTTGGAAAGGCTGCATCTGACCAACGGGTAATTACATCGCGATCTGCGATACGAGAAAGCGCCAAGGTAATCGCGCCTTCTACATCGATAAAACCTTCTGGCGGAGGCGCAATAATTGCGTCAATACTCTTCGCTGGATCTGCAACGACTTCGCTGATCAAAGATTCAACAAGTGGGCGCGCAAGTGAAACGGGTACAGGCGTTACAAAACCAATCCACAAAGAAGAAAGTTTTGGCGTTAGAACAGGTACCGAAACAATCCAGCGCTTACGCAAGCCAGATAATTTGGCAAATTTCTGCATCATGTCGGCATACGAGAGAACTTCTTTGCCACCAATATCGCAGATTTTTCCAACTGGTTTTTCAAGCGATGCCGCTTTACGAAGATAGTAAAGAGCATCACGAATCGAAATTGGTTGCGTTAAATTTGAAACCCATTTCGGTGTAGTCATAATCGGCAAGCGATGGGTTAAGTGGCGCAACATTTCAAAGGATGCTGAGCCTGAACCGATGATGATTCCGGCGCGGAGTTCTAGTACCGGAACAGATGTTGAAGCTAACTGTGCACCTGTATTCATACGGGATGCTAAATGTTGGCTGCGGTTCTTATCGTTGGCGATTCCACCTAAGTAAACAATCTGCTTAACGCCTTGCCTTTCTGCAGCGAGCGCAAAATTGCGCGCCATCTCTGATTCAATATCATCAAAATTTTTACCTAAGTTAATTGAGTGCAGAAGATAGAACGCAGTATGTACACCTTTTAGCGCGCCATCGAGATCAGCAATTACCGTCGCATTTCCTTCAACTATATCTACATCTTTAGCCCAAGGTTGATCGGCAATTTTTTGCGCATCGCGCACCAAAATTCGTACATCGCATTTATCGCTGACGAGATCTCGCACCAATCGGCCACCTACATAGCCTGATGCACCAGTGACGAGTATTAGGCGCTGCGATTTCATAGTTAAGAGCCTAGACTGAGCACATGGCTAATTCCACCCGACCTCGCGTCGTCATTCTCGGCGCTGGCTTTGGCGGGTTAACCGCGGCTAAAGCGCTAGCCAAGGACGCCGATGTCACCGTTGTCGACCGCCATAATTTTCAAACTTTTCTACCTTTGCTCTACCAGGTGGCAACCGCTGGCCTGGCAGCAGATCACGTTGCCCACCCAGTCCGCGGCGCGCTGCGCAAGAGCGGCGTCAAATTCCGAATGGGCTCTCCAATCTCGGTAGATCATAAAAATAAATCAGTAAAGCTAGATTCTTCCGAAGTTCTTGAGTTCGATCACTTAGTTGT
>JBIIRS010000026.1:0-11065 GCA_044341425.1 Candidatus Planktophila sp.
AGCAAGAGTGCGGCATCTACGTTAAAACTTCCAACGTTGATCCAGGTAAAGAGCTTCTGTGTAACCGGGCGTAGCTCTCCTTCACGATCGAGCATCTGTGAGAGTTGAACCAAGCCAACTGCAAAAGATCCAGCAGACATCGCAGTTGCAAGTAGGTGCCCCCACTTATCTGCTTTACGTCCAAGAAGTAGCAAAGTAAGCGCGCCAAATAGTGGTAGCGCAATTAGATAAACGAGACCGTTATTGGTAGCCATCATTATCGTTTCAACAAACTAGCATCATCGATAGATGCTGATCGGCGTGAACGGTAGATCGTAACGATGATCGCAAGTCCTACTACAACTTCACAGGCTGCAACAACCATGGTGAAGAAGGCAATTACTTGGCCATCTAAAGTTCCGTTAATTCTTGCAAAAGTTACTAGCGAAAGATTTGCTGCGTTAAGCATTAGCTCAATACACATAAATACAACGATTGCGTTGCGGCGAACGACTACGCCGACTGCGCCGATCGTAAATAAGATCGCAGAAAGGTAGAGATAGTTATCGAGACTCATTACTTCTCCTCCACAACTGATGTATCAACGTTGTCGAGTTGGAACTGAGCTGAATCAATTACATCGCCACGCGCCTTTAGCGTTGCAGAAATTGAAGAAGGAGCCGGTGTTCCATCAGGCAAAAGCGCCGGAACATCGACTGCGTTATGGCGAGCAAAGACGCCTGGGCCAGGTAGGCCAGCAGCGCCTGCCAAAGAATTAGTACGGAAACGATTAGTTGATTGTTCGCGCTGAGTTGGGCGCGGGGTTGTACGTTGATGATGCGCCAGAACCATTGCACCAACTGCTGCAGTAATTAGCAGCGCTGAAATAACTTCAAATGGCCAGACGTACTTTGAGAATAAGAGCGCAGCAATTCCTTGCACATTTCCTGCCGCATTTGCCGCATCTAAACCAACTGCTTCGCGACCTAAAGTTGCGCGACCAAGGAGTGAAACCATTAGTCCACCGAAGCCAACTGCTGCAGTGATCGCAATCGGGCGAAGTCCAGTAATTGTCTCGGTTAGCGAATCAGATGAATCAACACCGACCAACATCAAGATAAAGAGGAAGAGCATCATTACTGCACCGGTGTAGACAACCACTTGAACAATTCCGAGGAAGACTGCGCCTTGTGCGATGTAGAAAATTGCGAGCGTCACCATGACCCAAGCAAGTAACAGCGCTGAGTGCACGGCTTTCTTAACCAACAACATTCCAAGGGCTGCAAGAACTGAAAGTGGCGCCAAGAACCAGAAGAGAACTGTCTCAGGCGTCTGAATTGTTAGTAAAGGTTCCATTATTTTTGCTCCTGTGAAGGATGTGCTTCCTTAACATCGCCGTTGTAATAGTTGGTATCAGTCATACCTGGATACATTGGATGTGGTGGTGGCAACATGCCTGCGCGAAGTGGTCCTAGCAAATCGTCTTTTTCGAAGATTAACTTGCTGCGAGTTGAATCAGCGAGCTCGTACTCGTTTGTCATGGTTAGCGCGCGAGTTGGACATGCTTCGATGCAAAGACCACAGAAAACACAACGTAGATAGTTAATTTGGTAGACCTTGCCGTAACGCTCTCCTGGTGACATTTGATTTTCAGGAGTGTTATCTGCACCTTCTACATAAATCGCATCAGCGGGACATGCCCAAGCACAGAGTTCGCAACCGATGCACTTTTCAAGTCCATCTGGGTGGCGATTTAATTGATGGCGACCATGGAAACGCTCTGCAGTTGGCTCTTTAACTTCTGGGTATTGAACAGTATTAACCTTCTTAAACATGGTTATGAAGGTGACCCAGAAACCTTGTGCCTGCTTGAGCAAACTCTTTGGACCAGGTTGTTCTACTTTTTCATAGGCAACGCTGGTGATATCTACATCTTTATTTTCTTTATTTACGAGTGGTTGAAATTCGTTTTGGTCAGCCACGATCGCCTCCCTTGTCAGAAACACTATTTGAAACATTGATTGTGGTTATCTCGGATGGAAGCGATGGAACGGCAAAACTTGGCGCTGCTGCTTCTGGGTAAACATGTGCAGCGCGTTTTCTCTTTGAAGCATCAGCGGCTGTAGAAATTCCCATAACGATGAGGACTACGACGCCGGCGAAGATAAAAGTTGTTGTACGCGATTGGCTGGTGGTTGAAATCAGACGCAGCGTTGCAACTACCAAGATCCAGAGCAATGAGACCGGAATCAAGACTTTCCAGCCGAATTGCATAAATTGGTCGTAGCGCAGGCGAGGAAGTGTTCCGCGCAACCATACGAAGATAAAGAAGAAGAAGAGAACCTTCGAGAAGAACCAGACGAGTGTGAACCAGCCGCCGAGCCATTGCTCTGTAAAGCCTAGGCCTGGAATTGCATGGTAACCACCGAGGAATAGCGTTGTAGCCAAAGCTGAAACCGCGATGATGTTTACATATTCAGCCAAGAAGAAGAGTGCGAATTTAAGTGATGAATATTCAGTGTGGAATCCACCAACTAGTTCGCCTTCTGCTTCAGCTAAGTCAAATGGTGCGCGGTTTGTTTCTCCAACCATAGAAATTGCATAGATAACAAATGAAGGGAAGAGAACTAGCCCGTACCACCAAGTGCTCTGTTGTGCGGCAACGATTGATGACGTCGACATTGATCCGGAGTAGATAAAGACTGAAACAAGTGAGAGGCCCATTGCAATTTCATAAGAAACTACCTGCGCGCTAGAACGAAGTCCGCCAAGCAGCGGGTAAGTCGAACCTGAAGACCAACCGGCGAGAACAATTCCGTAGACACCAACTGATGCAGTGGCAAGAACGTAGAGAACGCCAACTGGTAGATCGGTTAACTGCATAACTGTTTCTTCGCCGAAGAAGTTAACTGGACCAGTCATTGGCATAACGGCAAAGGCCATAAATGCTGCGGTCGTGCTGATTACTGGGGCGATAACAAATACAACCTTGTCGGCAGCAGCTGGAATCAAATCTTCTTTCAGCGCAAGCTTTACGCCATCTGCAAGCGCCTGGATTAAGCCGAATTTTCCAACGCGGTTAGGGCCAAGGCGCATCTGCATACGAGCAACGATGCGACGTTCGCCCCATACAGACATGATCGTCAAGACAACGCAAACGGCAAAGACAATAACTGCCTTAAGAGTGATGATCCAACCTGGATCATCTAGCAACAACTGAGCGTTATTCATGCCTTCACCACCGATACAACATCGCCATGCACGGCATTTAACGAGATCAAAGTTTGTGTACCGAATGAGTTACGTGGAACCCAAACTGCATCATCGTGAATATCTTCAACTAGCGCAGGAAGTGAGATCGATCCGTGTGAGTTAGAGACTCGCAAGATATCGCCATCTTTAACGCCCATTGTTTCAGCGCGCTTTGGTGAGATAACTGCAACAGATTTACGTGCAGTGCCGGCCAAGTTTGCTTCGCCCTTTTGCAAAGTACCGAGATCTAGCAAGCGACGCCATGAAGTAAGTAGCGCTTCATTTCCAGAGATCTTATTTGCACCCGCTGCAGAAACTGCTGCGAAGTTGGCGCGTGCGCCATCCCATTTACCGAGTGATGAAATTTCACGCGCTGCTTGGGTAACTGTACCCAGCATGATTGATTCGCCCATTTCATCAGCGACTGCCGACAAGATGCGAAGATCAGAACGATTTAGTGAATCTGCAACCGCTGCATCAAAGGCACGAGCGCGGCCTTCCCAGTTAAGGAATGAGCCAGATTTTTCAGTTATCGCTGCAACTGGAAGAACTACATCAGCCACATTGGTAACTGCAGAGTGTGCAATTTCAAGTGAAATAACAAATGACTTGGAAAGCGCGGCAAGTGCGGCTGCGCTACTTGGCATATCTTGTGGATCAACGCCACCAACAACAACTGCATCCAGTGAACCGTTGCTAAGGCTTTCAATAATTTCAGAAGTTGTGCGACCTACATTTGCTGGAATTGTTGGAACTCCCCAAACAGTTGCGATATCTACGCGCGCTGCAGCATCGGCAACTGGGCGGCCACCTGGAAGAAGTGTGCCGATTGCACCGGCTTCAAGTGCACCGCGTTCGCCTGCGCGACGTGGAATCCAAGCAAGCTTTGCGCCAGTCTTTTCAGCTAGTGCAGAGGCTGCAGAAAGCAGACCAACAGTTTCAGCGGCGCGTTCGCCAACCAAGATAACTGACTTGCCGGTTAAGGAAAGTGCAGAAAGTGCAGCGCCTTCAGATCCTGGTGCGACCTTAATAAATTCAGCCTTTAACTTTTCAACGCCGATTGAAAGCTTAGTTGCAACAGCGCTCACCTTTAGCGCGCGCTTGCGAACTTGCTTATTAATACGAAGGAAGACGATTGGTGATTCTTCTTCTGGTTCAAAACCAATTAGAACTACATGATCTGCAATATCGATATCGCGGTAGGTAGTTGCTGATCCAACAACTTTCGCGCCAAGGAAATCGCGTTCTTCATCTGATGAAACGCGAGCACGGAAATCAATATCGTTTGTGCCAAGCGCAATACGCGCAAACTTGCTGTAACCGTAAGCATCTTCTGCAGTTGCGCGTCCACCAACTAGAACAGCAGCGCGCTTGCCCTTAAGTCCTGCTGCAGCTGCCGCAATTGCTTCTGGCCATGATGCTGGTGCGAGAACGCCGTCAGCGCCACGAACCATTGGAGTTGTCAGACGATCAACTTCAGTTACGTACTTAAATGCCCAGCGACCTTTATCGCAGTTCCATTCTTCGTTAACTGCAGCATCATCTCCGGCTAGGCGACGTAAAGTCTTTCCACGACGAACATCGGTGCGCATATCGCAACCTGATGCGCAGTGTTCGCAAGCAGATGGTGTTGAAACTAAATCAAATGGACGTGCGCGGAATCGGTAAGCAGCGCCAGTAAGTGCGCCGACCGGACAGATCTGCACTGTATTGCCAGAGAAGTAAGACTCAAATGGTTGATTCTCGTAGATACCAACTTGCTGCAGCGCACCGCGCTCATTAAGAGTAATAAATGGATCGCCAGCAATTTGATCAGAGAAACGTGTGCAACGAGCGCAGAGAACGCAACGTTCGCGATCGAGCAGAACCTGTGAAGAAATCGCGACAGGCTTTTCAAATGTGCGCTTTACGCCTTCAAAACGTGTCTCACCGTTGCCAGTGCTCATCGCTTGGTTCTGCAACGGACATTCGCCACCCTTGTCACAAACTGGGCAATCAAGTGGATGGTTAACGAGAAGAAGTTCCATAACACCGCGTTGTGCTTTTTCAGCAACTGCAGATGTCAATTGGGTTTTTACGATCATATTTGGCTCTACTGGAATCGTGCAGGAAGCCTGTGGCTTTGGAAATGCCCGACCGTTAATTTCGATATCAACTAAACATTGACGACAAGCGCCAACTGGATCAAGAAGTGGGTGATCGCAGAAACGTGGAATCTGAATTCCTAGTTTTTCCGCGGCGCGAATAACCAAAGTTCCCTTTGGAACGCTGACTTCAAAACCATCGATAACAACGGTAATGAGTTCTACTGCTTGCGCGGTTGTGTTCTCTTGAGTCGTAGTCATTATGCGTTTGCTCCAGAGAAGAGAGTTGATTTAACTGGATCGAATGGGCATCCACCGTTTGTTAAGTGGGCGATGTATTCTTCACGGAAATATTTGATTGAAGATGTAATTGGGCTTGTTGCACCATCACCAAGTGCGCAGAATGAACGGCCCATGATGTTGTCGCAGAGATCGAGCAACTTAGCTAGATCCGCTTCAGTACCAACGCCGTTTTCGAGATCGCGCAGAATCTGAACCAACCACCAAGTGCCTTCGCGACATGGTGTGCACTTGCCGCATGACTCGTGCTTGTAGAACTCGGTCCAACGCAATACTGCGCGAACTACGCAAGTTGTTTCATCAAAGATCTGTAGCGCTTTAGTGCCGAGCATTGAGCCCGCAGCAGAAACGCCTTCGTAATCAAGTGGAACATCTAGATGCTCATCTGTAAATAAAGGAGTTGATGATCCACCTGGTGTCCAGAACTTCAACTTATGTCCGGTGCGAACGCCGCCAGCAAGATCAAGAATCTCGCGCAGAGTAATTCCGAGAGGTGCTTCAAACTGACCTGGGTTATTAACGTGACCAGATAGTGAATAAAGCGTGGTTCCCTTTGATTTTTCAGTACCCATTGCTTGGTACCACTCAGCGCCATTGGCAACGATTGCTGGAACTGATGAAATTGATTCAACGTTATTTACAACTGTTGGACGTGCATATAAACCAGCGATCGCAGGAAATGGTGGACGCAGACGTGGTTGGCCACGGAAACCTTCAAGTGAATCAAGCAACGCTGTTTCTTCACCGCAGATATACGCGCCCGCACCTACGTGCAAGACAACATCAATACCTTTACCAAGGTGGCCAGCTTTGTAAGCATCTTCGATCGCTTGATTTAAACGGCGAACCACATGGGTAACTTCACCTCGGATGTAGATAAATGCATGCTTTGCGCGAATTGCATGGCAAGCGATGATGCAGCCTTCAATAAGTACATGTGGGTTAGCCATCAATAGCGGAGTGTCTTTGCAAGTACCTGGCTCTGATTCATCAGCGTTTACAACTAAGTAGTGATCTTTGTTATCGCCTTGTGGGATAAAGCCCCACTTCATTCCGGTTGGGAAGCCTGCGCCACCGCGACCGCGAAGTCCTGAATCTTTTACAAGTTGAATAACTGCATCTGGATCCATAGCAAGTGCTTTTGCAGATGCCTTGTATCCACCGTGACGTGTGTATGCCGCAATCGTGAATGAATCTTTCTCATCCCAATGTGCAGAAAGTACTGGAGCTAGTTTTGTCATTACTTGCCCTCTTTCGAAAGTTTTAAACCAAGAAGTGTTGGTTCGCCAGCCTGTAAGCCTTCATTGGCTTTTCCATCGCTTAAACCGGCAAGAACAGCTGATGCTTCTTTCCAAGTAACCAAAGAATTAGGTCCACGTGTTGGTGGCTTAGGAGTTCCCTTGCGCATTGAATCAACTAGATCTTTTGCAGTTTCAACGTTCTGGTTGTCATAGAACTCCCAGTTCGCCATAACAACTGGCGCGTAATCGCAAGCCGCGTTGCATTCGATATGTTCGAGCGAAACTTTTCCGTCAGCAGTTACGCCATCGTTTTCAACGCCGAGGTGATCTTTAAGCGCTGCAAATATCGCATCTCCGCCCATAACCGCACATAAAGTATTGGTGCAAACACCTACGTGGTACTCGCCTACTGGACGGCGCTTGTACTGGGTGTAGAAAGTTGCAACGGCAGTTACTTCAGCGGTTTCTAGTTGAAGCAACTTAGCAATCTCTTCAATGCCTTCATTTGTTACATAACCGGCAAGTGATTGCACATAGTGAAGCAAAGGCATGATCGCAGAGCGGCTACGTGGGTAGCGCTTGATAATCGAATTCATTATTTCGATCTGATCTGGTGAGTAAGCCATTAGCGGTCAACGCCTCCCATCACAGGATCGATTGAGGCAACAGCGCCGATGATGTCGGCGACCATTGAGCCTTCACACATTGCAGATGTTGATTGCAAGTTGTTGAAAGATGGTTCGCGGAAGTGAACGCGGTAAGGACGTGTGCCGCCATCAGAGACAACGTGCGCACCGAGTTCGCCGCGTGGTGATTCAACCGCTGTGTAAACCTGACCTGCTGGAACGCGGAAACCTTCGGTAACAAGTTTGAAGTGGTGGATCAAAGACTCCATTGATGTGCCCATGATTTCGCGGATATGGTTAAGCGAGTTACCCATTCCATCTGCACCAATTGCAAGCTGTGCTGGCCAGGCGATCTTCTTATCGGCAACCATTACTGGTGCACCCTCAAGTGATTTAAGTTTTTCGGCGCATTGTTCGATGATGCGAAGTGATTGTTCAAGTTCGTTGATACGGATCAAGAAACGTCCGTAAACATCGCAAGTATCTGCTGTTACAACATCGAACTTGTAATTTTCGTAACCTGAGTAAGGCTGAATCTTGCGCAGATCAAGTGGCAAACCGGTTGCGCGAATAACAGGACCTGTAACTCCAAGAGTTGTTGCGCCAGCAAGATCGAGGTAACCAATTCCCTCGGTGCGCTTCATCCAGATGCTATTTCCAACGAGCAACTTCTCGTTATCTTTAAAGCTATGGCGCAGATCTTTTACCGTTGCCAAAACCTTTTCGACGGTGCCAGCAGGAAGATCCTGAGCAACACCGCCAGGGCGGATATAGGCCATATTCATACGCAGGCCTGAGATAAATTCAAAGATATCTAAAACTTTTTCACGTTCGCGGAAGCAGAAGATCATTGGTGAAAGCGCACCGAGTTCAAGTGCACCAGTGCCAAGTGCAACCATGTGTGAAGAAATTCGATTGAACTCCATCATCATTACGCGAATAACGTCAGCTTTCTCCGGAATATCGCCTGTAATTCCAAGTAGCTTTTCAACGCCTAAGCAATAAGCCGCTTCATTAAATAGCGGTGCCAAGTAATCCATACGAGTTACAAATGTTGTTCCCTGTGTCCAGTTACGGAACTCGATGTTCTTCTCGATTCCTGTGTGAAGGTAACCAATTCCGCAACGAACTTCAGTAACAGTTTCGCCTTCTAGTTCTAGAACCAAACGAAGTACGCCGTGAGTTGATGGGTGCTGTGGACCCATATTTACAACAACGCGCTCTTCTTTCGCCTGACCAATTTCAGTTACGAGTGAATCCCAATCGCCACCGGTTACCGAGAAGACAGTGCCTTCGGTGGTCTCCCGTGATGATGCATATGGATCTGTGTACGTACTCACTTGTAAGACCTCCGATCTGATGGAGGTGGTGTAACAGCGCCTTTGTATTCAACGCCGATTCCGCCGAGTGCGTAATCCTTACGTTGTGGATGTCCTTGCCAATCATCTGGCATCAAGATGCGAGTAAGTCCTGGGTGGCCATCAAAGATGATTCCGAACATGTCATAAGTTTCGCGTTCGTTCCAGTTAGATCCAGCCCAGACTTCAACAAGTGAAGGAATGTGTGGATCGACATCAGGAACTGAAACTTCCAAACGAATACGTTGGTTATTAGTTACTGATAACAAGTGATAAACCGCGTGTAGTTCGCGATTGGTATCTTCTGGATAGTGCACACCAGATACGCCCATAGACATTTCAAATTTCAATTTATCGCGCAAGATAAGTCCAACTTCTACTAAACGCTCGCGCTTGATGTGAAGAGTTAGTTCGCCGCGATCAACAACTACGCGCTCGATAGCATCTGCGAAATCTGGATATGCGCGCTCTAGGTCGTCTGCAACCTGATCAAAATAGCCACCAAATGGGCGCTGTGAAGAGCCTGCAGAAGCGGTTGCGCGAACTAGCCCGCCGTAACCCGAGGTATCCCCCGTGCCGGCAGCGCCAAACATTCCGTGTTGCTCATCAGACATTTAAGCCAACAAACCCTTCAACTGATGGGTTGGAACAGCGGCCATAGCTGCAGCTTCAACTTCCTTAATAACTTTTTCGCGGTTAGGTCCGAGTTTTTCGTCGTAAATCTGATCGTGCAATTTAAGAATTGCATCCATCAACATTTCAGGACGTGGCGGACAACCTGGAAGATAAATATCAACTGGTACTACGTGGTCAACACCCTGCACGATTGCGTAGTTGTTAAACATTCCGCCAGAAGATGCACATGCGCCCATTGCGATAACCCACTTTGGCGCAGCCATTTGATCATAAATCTGGCGAAGCACGGGAGCCATCTTGTTTGAAACGCGACCGGCCACGATCATCAAATCTGCTTGACGTGGGGATGCGCGGAAAACTTCCATACCAAAACGTGCGAGATCGTAACGACCTGCACCCGCTGCCATCATCTCAATTGCGCAACATGCCAAACCGAAAGTTGCTGGCCAGAGTGAATTTTTACGCATGTAACCTGCAAGTTTTTCAACTGAGGTTAAAACGATTCCGCTTGGTAACTTCTCTTCTAATCCCACTCGAGGCCTCCGCGACGCCAGACATATGCAAATGCAACGAAGACTGTTCCGATAAAGATCGCCATTTCAACTAAACCAAATAGTCCAAGTTGATCAAAGGTGACAGCCCATGGATATAAGAAAACGATTTCAATATCAAAGATGATAAATAGCATCGCGGTTAGGAAGTACTTAACTGGAAAACGTCCACCTTGTGCTGCTTGCGGTGAAGGTTCGATTCCGCACTCGTACGCTTCTAGCTTTGCGCGGTTGTAGCGCGCTGGGCCAGTAATCGCTGCGGCGGCAAGGGAGAAAATTGCGAACCCAAAGCCAACGGCGGCAATCGCCAGAATTGGAATATATGGGTTACCGATCACAAGCGAAATCCTAAGGTGGCCATGGGGGTGGTCGCGACCGTTAGGCCTTGACGCCTCTGTGAACTGCAACAACCCCAAAAGTTAAGTTCTGCCAGCCGACTTGGCTCCACCCTGCCGCCTCGATCTTGGCGGCGAGCGCCTTCTGATTTGGCCAGGCGCGGATCGATTCGGCTAAGTAAATATAGGCATCTGGGTTAGAAGAGGTCCGCTTTGCGATCGCTGGCAGCGCGCGCATCAGGTAATTGGTATAGATCGTGCGGAATGGGCGCCAGGTTGGGCTGGAAAACTCGGCTATGACGATCCGGCCGCCCTTTTTGGTTACGCGTAGGGCTTCCCCGAGGGCTTTATCTACATCTGAGGTATTTCGCAGGCCGAAGGAGATGGTCACGACATCGAATTCACCATCGGCGAAGGGCAGATCTAGGGCATCGGCGAAGGTGAAGGGCAGGTGGGGTCGGGCTCTGCGCCCGGCGGCCAACATACCTTCAGAGAAATCAGCTGGAATAACGTCGGCGCCAGCAGCAGCTAGGGGTTCAGAACTTGAGCCGGTACCCGCAGCCAAATCCAGGATCTTCATCCCCGGCTTTGGGGCGATGATCGCGGTGGTCGCGCGGCGCCAAGCTTTGGTCTGGCCCAGGCTGAGCAGATCATTTACGAGGTCATAGCGTTTAGCCACGCCATCGAACATCGCGGCGACTTC
>JBIIRS010000136.1:0-3023 GCA_044341425.1 Candidatus Planktophila sp.
GGCTTGGACGTGCGCCGGGATGGGCATCAACTACTTGGAGGTGGACAGTATTAGATCCCACATCTAAAACGCCCAATCGCATGCGGCCAAACCTACCTGTCTAAGGCCCCTATCTCGTTGATTTTTACATTACGGCGATAACTGCCATAATTACGCCCGTTGCCTTAATCGGTAGCAAGCCTCTCTAGCTCAGTGGTAGAGCAGCGCACTTGTAATGCGCAGGTCGTCAGTTCAATCCTGACGGGGGGCTCTGGAAAGTTTTAACCCGATAGAAGAAGGGGTAACGATGAAAGATTACTCGTTTCCTCATGAACAATTTGATGATCTCCTCGCAGCTAATGCTGAATATATAAAGTCATTTCAGTACTCCGAATTAACTGGTTCTGCGGCAAAAGGTTTAGCGATCGTAACCTGCATGGATTCTCGTATTAATCCGCTTTCAGTTGTGGGCATGCGCTCTGGTGATGCCAAGATCCTGCGCAACGCCGGAGCTCGCGTAACCGAGGACGTTATCCGCACCTTGGTGCTGGCTACATATCTATTAAATGTAAAGCGCATTCTGGTTATGCCACATACCGATTGCGCAATGGCGCGTGGTGATGAGGCAGATATCCATGCGCTGATCGACGAAAAATTTGGCGTAGATACTCGCTCACTTGAATTTCGTACTACGCGCGATCAAAAGGCGACGCTATCTATCGACGTAAATCGTATTCGTGCATATCCACTTTTGCGTGACGGAGTCACCGTTGCCGGCGCAATCTATGATGTTAAGACCGGAACTATTCTTCCGGTTGATTGCTAACACGCCGTATCGGCATCTTAGTTACGGGATAATTTAAATCCGTCAAAAACTGATGAACAATCGCACTAAATAAGGCCGGCTTTTCTTTCGGCGCTCCATGAGATGTGCCAGGAACTATTGCCAGTTGGCCCAATTCAATGGCGCGATACATCTCAAGAGTATGTTCATGCGAAATAATATCATCATCACCAGCAACTACCAGCGTCGGACACTGAATCTTTGCTAAATCACTTAGCGGGATATTTGGCTCTGTCTCCCAGATACGCAGCATCTTCTTTATCTTCTCAGTCAGCGTATGAGGAGCATCTGGCGATGTCGCAGCGTATTCAGCTTTATCTTCATCACTTGGCTCGGTAAATGGAAGTTCGATCACGGTGCCTGAATGGTTGTAATTGGCACCGATTAGAATCAACGATTTAACTAGCTCTGGGCGAGTGATCGCAATCGACATCGCGATGATTCCGCCATCTGACCAACCAATTAAATGCGCAGGCTCTTTGACGACATCTTCTAGATAGGCAATTGCTTCACGGATTTGAAAATCAAAATGAAAAGAACCCTCTTGATCGCCGGTGTAACCATGGCCAGTGCGATCGTAGGCAAATAAATGAAAATCAGGTTCTAGATCAGGCGTTAAAACATAATCCCAGTGCGATGTTTGGCTTAAGCCACCGTGTAGAAGTAGAACTGCTTCACCATTGTTATCCCATTCGTATGAATAGGTTTGGTGTCCGCGTAAATCAATGTAGTCAGGCATAGCTGCTTCTTTTATTACAGGCTATCCATGATGTGGCGATTGCCGCGGTCGAATGTTAAATAGTTCCAGGTCCAATCGGCGATAGTGCCAATCTTGTTGCGCCCGCCAAGTAAGTAGAACAAATGCAGCCACAACCAGGCATACCAAGCTGGAATTCCAGTGATCTGAATTCCCTTAAATTGCACAACCGCCTTGTGGCGACCAATTGTTGCCATTGAACCCTTATCTAGATATTTAAAATCTTGTAGCGCTTGTCCGTGTGCTGCACGCATAATTTGTTTTGCAACCCAACGCCCTTGTTGCATCGCAACTGGCGCAACCATCGGCAAGAAACCACCATCTGCGCCCTTTGCGCTCGAGATATCACCGATCGCCCAAATATGTGGATAGTGATTTACCTGCAAACTTTGTGCAACGCTGATGCGAGTACCTTCAAGTGGCAAGTTAAGCAATCCACCAGTTGGTTCACCTTTAACGCCGGCTGCCCAAATAGTTACTTCAGATGGAATTACTGATCCATCCTTGATCAGAATCTGACGGGGTTTTACTTCTTGCACTGCTGTATTGAGTAGGACTTTGACGCCCAACTTTTCTAAATCTTTCTTAGCTCGCGCTGACAATTTCTCACTAAACATCGGCAAGATT
Organism: Candidatus Planktophila sp.; assembly: GCA_044341425.1. GTDB lineage: Bacteria > Actinomycetota > Actinomycetes > Nanopelagicales > Nanopelagicaceae > Planktophila. The sequence goes on from JBIIRS010000136.1 coordinate 2,208, forward strand.
CTTGGTCCGGCTTCGATCAAGTAGATATCGATATGTTCTGCAGCATTTGCTTCATCATTCTTAAGCGGACCGCGTTTTAGTTCTGCGAGAGCACCAGCCATTTCAACGCCAGTTGGACCGCCGCCGACAACGCTTAGGGAAAGTCTGGTCTGATCTTCAAAGCGACAGAGATCTTCAAAGCGGCGCATTACTTCAGCGCGAATTCCAATTGCTTCATGCACGCTCTTCATTCCAAGTGCATGTTCATTTACGCCTGCGACTCCGAAATCTGCAGTCGCTGAACCGAGCGCAACAACTAAGTGATCGAACTCAAGAACTTCGGAAGAATCGAGCTTTACTGATTTATTTTTATGATCTACCGAGATTGGAGAGCCCATTCGGAATTTGACGCCGCTCTTGCGAAGTGCGCCACGGACTGGATGCGCCACATGGTCTGCAGCAAGGCCAGCCGTTGCCACCTGATAAAGCAGTGGCAAGAAAGTTTGAAAGTTGTGGCGATCAACAACGGTTACATCGGCTTCTTTCGAGAGCGCCTTGGCAGCGGTTAGCCCGCCAAAGCCGGCGCCCAGAATTACAACGCGAGGTCGGGTAGAAGAAGCCATGTGCAGAGTCTAGGCTCTCCACCATGAACTCGCAGAACTCAGGGCGTTTGATACTTGTAACTGGCGCATCGGGCTATGTCGGCGGCCGATTAGTACGCGACCTCGTAAGCGATAAATGCGATGTGCGAATTTTGGTACGCGATGCGCAGAAAGTTGCCGATCAACCTTGGGCTAAAGATGTCGATATCGTTGAAGGAAACGCCACTGTAATTTC
>JBIIRS010000027.1:0-10996 GCA_044341425.1 Candidatus Planktophila sp.
TTGGTTGAAGAAGATGCCGTTAACAATTCCTTCGACAGTCTCATCGATAGGGGCGTCATCAAAGACGATATTTGCGCCTTTTCCGCCTAATTCAAGGGTGGCTTTCTTATTGGTGCCGGCGATCGCGCGGGCGATCTTCTTGCCGACTTCTGTAGAACCAGTAAATGCGATCTTATGGATTCCAGCGTGGTTAACGATCGCAGATCCTGTTGATCCATCGCCAGTAACAATATTTACAACGCCAGCAGGAAGTTCTGCTTGCTGACAAACCTCAGCAAATAAAAGTGCGGTAAGCGAAGTTGTCTCAGCTGGTTTTAAAACAACGGTATTTCCAGTTGCAAGCGCCGGCGCTACCTTCCATGCCAACATCAATAACGGGAAGTTCCAAGGAATGATCTGGCCAGCAACTCCATGTGGTTTTGGAGACTTACCCATGCCGGCGTAATCTAATTTATCGGCCCATCCCGCGTGATAAAAGAAGTGCGCGGCAACTAACGGAATATCGATATCGCGAGTCTCGCGAATTGGCTTACCGTTATCTAGAGTTTCAAGAACTGCAAATTCGCGGGCACGTTCTTGCAAGATGCGCGCGATGCGATAAAGGTATTTACCGCGTTCTTTGCCAGATAGTTTTGACCAAGTTTTCGTGTAAGCCTTCTGTGCGGCAATCACTGCCTTATCTACATCACTGGCGTTTCCGAGAGCGATCTGGCTTAGTACTTCTTCAGTTGCTGGGTTGATTGTGGCAAAGTGATTGCGCCCATTAACAAATTTGCCATCTATAAAGTGGCCGTACTTCGGCTTAATTAATACGATCGAGCGAGACTCGGGTGCTGGTGCATATTCGAAAGTCATGACTGCTCCTTGGCGCCTTCTCTTAATCGATCGTTACGTAGTTAGGGCTAGCGTAGTAGCCATCATCCATTTTCATGCGTTGCATCAAAAGGTCGTTAAGTAGTGCGCTGGCGCCGATGCGGAAGAACTCTGGTGTTAGCCATTCAGGGCCCGCGGTCTCATTAACGAGAACTAGCTGCTTGATCGCATCTTTAGTATTTCTAATGCCACCGGCAGGCTTTACGCCGATTCGCCGATTTGTCAGCGCATAGAAATCACGGACCGCCTCTAACATCACAAGGACGACTGGGGGAGTAGCGGCGGGCGCTACTTTGCCAGTAGAAGTCTTGATGAAATCTGCGCCAGCCAGCATCGCTAGATACGAGGCTTTGCGAACATTGTCATAGGTAACTAGCTCACCTGTTTCAAAGATAACTTTTAGATGTGCGCGATCTCCGCAGACTTCGCGAATCTTTACGATCTCATCAAAGACCAGCCCAAATTTTCCAGATAAGAAAGCGCCACGATCGATCACCATATCGATTTCGGCCGCGCCGGCATCGATCGCATCTTGAGTATCTTGAATCTTAACTTCCATTGATGCGCGACCTGATGGGAATGCAGTTGAGACGGCAGCAACTGGAACGTGCTTGCCGCCGATGGCATCTAAATGGGTGCGCGCAATTGAAACCATATCGTTGTAAACGCAGACTGCGCCAACACTTGGAATCGTTAAATCAGTTGGATCAGGGCGCACCGCCTTTGTGCAAAGCGCGCGAACCTTTCCAGGAGTATCTGCACCTTCTAAAGTTGTTAGATCAACCATTGAAATGGCAGTGTCTATCGCCCAACGTTTGCTAGTTGTCTTGATACTGCGAGTTGCCAACATCGCAGCACGCGCTTCAGCGCCAACCTGGTCAACGCCAGGAAGTTGTGAGAGAAAGTTCTTAAGTGAACCTTCACTGCCATCGACTATTCCGTAGAAACTCATGAGAGAAAATCCTTTAAAGGTTGGCGTAGTTGATCAAGTAAATCATTGGCAGATTGCGCATCTTTGGTAATTACCTCGATGTAGCACTTCATCTTCGCTTCAGTTCCGCTCGGGCGGATAATGATGCGAATTCCTCCATCAAGCCAGATTCGCAAGCCATCTGTTGGTGGAAGTCCATCTTTTGGTGCAGCCAAGTCATCAATCGAAGATACCTTACGCCCTGCAATTTCTGCAGGAGGATTCTTGCGCAATCCCGCCAGAAGTTCGGTAATGCGGGACATATCGCTAACTCGAATTGAGATTTGTTCAGTGCCATGGAAGCCGTGACGAGCCCAAACCTCATTTAAGAGATCTACGAGAGTTTTACCTTCAGCGCTTAAATCTGTTGCAATTTGAGCTAAGAAAAGTGCTGCAGAAATGCCGTCCTTATCGTTAACAGTCTCAGAATCGACTGAGTAACCGATCGCTTCTTCGTAACCAAAGGCGAGATCTTCGATCTTGGCGAGCCATTTAAAGCCGGTTAAAACCTCTTTAAAGTCGATTACATAGTGAGCAGCAATCTTGCTCAGCGCAGATGAAGAGACGATCGAATTACCAAAGGCGCCGGTCTTTGACTTATCTTGCGCCATGGAGCGCGCAATCCATTCTCCGAAGACTATGCCGAGTTCATCTCCGCGCAGCATTCGCCAGCCACCGTTTGGGCCATTTACTGCAGCAGCGCAGCGATCGGCATCTGGATCATTGGCGATAACTAGATCGGCGCCAACTTCACGCGCCTTCGCTAACGCTAAATCAATCGCACCTGGCTCTTCTGGGTTTGGAAATGCCACAGTTGGAAAATCTGGATCTGGTTCTGCTTGTTCACTTACTAAAACTAAGTTAGGAAATCCGGCTTTAGCAAATACCTTCTCTACAGTCTCAGTGCCAACGCCATGCATTGCGGTGTAAACGATCTTTAGCGAACCCGGACGTGGCGCCAATGCCGCGGTACGAGCTATGTACTTTTCAACTACGACATCATCCAAGACAGTCCAAGTGTTTCCCCTTGGAACCTCTCGAAGTGATTTAACCGAATCGATTTCTTTTGCGATAAAACCATCCGTTGGATTGATAATTTGTGATGCGGCGTACTCAATACCGTCGGCAGTTGGCCCGATATAAACCTTGTAGCCATTATCTTGCGGAGGATTATGGCTGGCTGTCACCATGACTCCAAGATCACAATTAAGTTCTTGGGTAGCAAAAGCTAGTACTGGAGTTGGAAGTGGTCGCGGCAGGACAAATACCTCAAAACCTGCACCTGAAAATATCTGCGCAGATTCTTCGGTGAAATCCTCAGACCCATAACGCGCATCGCGTCCAATGACCACGCGCTTCATTCCGCGTTCTTTCATATAAGCGACTAAACCTGCAGCGGTACGACCAACAACTGCGCGATTCATGCATGAAGGACCAGGGCCAATTGGGCCACGCAAACCGGCGGTACCAAATTGGAGAAAGCCCGCAAAGTATTTCTTTAAAGTGGTTTCATCTCCAGCTGCGACAAGTTTCGTTAACTCCGCTGCGGTCTTTGGATCTGGATCATCGAGTATCCAGGCTTGCACTTCTGCCAAAAGCTGCGCGTTCATAGCCCCAGCGTAACTGGATTAAATGAACTTGTGAATTGCGAGTTATGAACGCAAATTAGGCGCTAATAATGTCGCACAAAACTGTGCCACTTGAAACAATTTCACCAATAGCTGCTTTTAGATTAGTGATTTTGCCTGCTTTGTGGGCAAGCAATGGTTGCTCCATCTTCATTGCTTCCAAAACTATAACCAAATCACCGACTTCTACCAGAGCGCCTTCTTCAACTGCAATTTTTACAACAGTGCCTTGCATCGGACTTGTTAACCCTGAACCACCTGCACCGCTAACTTTGGACTCTTTTGCACGATGGCGCTTAACAACAGGTTCTGGAGTGTGCAGTTTTACCTCAAATCGTTTGCCATTTACCTCAGCAACTAAATGCTCTGCCGCTACCTTAGTTGTTACAGGAATAGGTGTGGCGGAAAATGCCGGGATATCGTTCTTAAATTCATTTTCTATATAACTTGTATAGACCTTGAAATCTTCGGTGTATGCCGGATCTTCTAGAATCGCGCGATGGAATGGGATTGCTGTTGCTAAACCATCCACTTCAAATTCTGCAAGTGCGCGACGCGCTCTCTCGATTGCTTGCTTACGTGTTGCGCCAGTGACGATCAACTTCGCGAGAAGTGAATCAAAGTTGCCACCGATTGTGTCGCCTTTCTTAAATCCAGCATCTACGCGTACTCCAGGACCAGTCGGCAAGTTCCATTGCGTTATCTGACCTGGTGCTGGCAGGAATGAACGCCCTGGATCTTCGCCGTTAATGCGAAATTCAAGTGAGTGGCCACGAATTTCTGGATCCGTGAAACCAAGTTTCTCGCCCATCGCAATTCTAAATTGTTCACGTACTAAATCGATTCCAGTTACTTCTTCGCTGACTGGGTGTTCAACTTGTAGGCGCGTATTAACCTCTAGGAAGGAGATAGTTCCATCTGCGCCGACTAAGAATTCGCAGGTACCAGCGCCGACATAGCCGGCTTCTTTCATGATCGCCTTACTTGAGCGGTAGAGCTCTTCATTCTGCGCATCAGTTAAGAATGGTGCAGGAGCTTCTTCTACAAGCTTTTGGTGGCGGCGCTGTAGTGAACAGTCACGCGTGCTGACAACCACTGCGTTTCCGTGTTGATCAACCAAGACTTGGGTTTCTACGTGACGAGGCTTATCTAAGTAGCGTTCTACAAAGCATTCACCGCGTCCGAAACCAGCGATCGCCTCACGAACGGCGGAAGCAAATAGTTCAGGAATTTCTTCCATGGTGTGTGCAACCTTTAATCCGCGACCGCCACCGCCGAACGCTGCCTTAATTGCAACAGGTAAGCCATGTTCTTTTGCAAAGGCGGTGACTTCTTCCGCACCAGCCACAGGATCTTTAGTACCGGCAACGAGTGGCGCACCTGCCTTTGCAGCGATCCGTCGCGCTGAAACTTTGTCGCCTAAAGCGCTAATGGCAGCAGGTGGTGGACCGATCCAAATCAACCCAGCGTCAATAACCGCTTGTGCAAAGTCTGCTCGCTCTGAAAGGAATCCATATCCTGGATGAACAGCGTCTGCGCCAGAAGATTTTGCTGCAGCGATAATTTTTGAAATATCCAAATAAGTTTGAGTCGCGGTAACGCCATTTAGCGAGAATGCAAAGTCTGCACTCTTAACGTGGAGCGCATCGCGATCTTCTTCAGCATAAACAGCGACGCTCTCAATGCCATGATCACGACAAGCGCGAATAACGCGCAGCGCGATTTCGCCACGGTTAGCAATTAGAACGCGTTTCATCGCATCTCCTTAACTTCTGGCCAAGAGTAGCCAAGCTGCGACATCGCAGAACGTAAGAAAGGCATTGATAGCCCGACCACATTTGTGTAATCGCCTTCAATGATTGGAATAAATGGTGAACCAAACCCATCTAGCGTAAAACCACCCGCAACTTGTAGCGGTTCGCCGGATGCTATGTAATCTTCAATCTCTTGATCGGTTAACTCAGAAAAAGTCACCTTAGTTGTTACGCGATCTGCAATTTCTCGACCCTGTGCAGTATCGATAATGCAGTGGCCGGTATGGAGCAAGCCTGATCGGCCACTGATTTTCTTAGCGCGTTCACGGGCGATTTCAGGAGTACCCGGCTTACCGAAAGAGACGCCGTCAACATCAAAAGTTGAGTCACACCCGATAATCAGGGCGGGGTAATCAATCTGCTCGAGGACAGTGTGTGCCTTCGTTACCGCAAGTGCAATCACCATATCGGCAGGTGACATCGCGTTAAAGAAATCAGTTTCTTCATCTACATTGCTAACGATGATCGTTGGATTAATTCCAGCGCCCTCCAGCAAGCGGCGCCGCGAAGTTGATTGTGAAGCAAGAACTATCTTTGGCATCAGCGAGATTTTCTCCGTGCACCAAAGGTAATCTGATGTGGAAGTGGTTGACGCAATTGCGGCAGACCAAAGACGCTGCGCTTAATTACAGGAACCAAATTCTGCATCTTATGGTGATCAATTGCAGCCTTTAGAGCTAGCAATTCCTCATCAGTTGGATTGCCAGATGTGATTGTAAATTTCATTAGAGCGGAATATTTCCATGCTTGCGCGCCGGCAATGTATCGCGCTTAGTCTTTAGCGTGCGGAAAGCCTTGGTGATATAGGCACGTGATTGATGTGGCTCAATTACGCTATCAATTGTGCCGCGTTCTGCTGCCGCATATGGATTAGAGAGCGTTTCGGTGTAATCCGAAACTAGCTCTGCGCGAACCTTCTCTGGATCTTTCGCATCGGCAATCTCTTTTCGGTACAAGATATTTACCGCACCTTGCGCGCCCATAACTGCGATCTCCGCACTCGGCCAAGCAAAGTTAATATCGCTTCCCAAGTACTTTGAACCCATAACGATAAAAGCACCGCCGTAGGCTTTGCGGGTAATCAAAGTAACTAGCGGAACTGATGCTTCAGCGTATGCATAAAGCAACTTTGCGCCACGGCGAATGATTCCGTTCCATTCTTGTTCGGTGCCGGGTAAGAATCCAGGAACATCTACCAAGGTAAGAATTGGAATGTTAAAGGCATCGCAGAAACGTAAGAAGCGCGCTGCTTTTTCACTGGAATTGATATCTAAAGTTCCGGCAAGTTGCGATGGTTGGTTGGCAATAATGCCAACTGACTCGCCTTCAATGCGCGCAAAGCCGACGACGATATTTGGCGCATATAAAGCGTGAACTTCTAAGAACTCGCCCTCATCAACCAGAGTGGTGATCAGCGTTTTCATGTCATATGGCTGGTTAGGGCTATCCGGAATCAAGGTATTTAGCGCAGCATCTGCCGCGTTTTCATCAAGGTTCTGAGTTGGAGGAAGATGCGGTGAACCATCCATATTGTTAGATGGCAGATATGAAAGAAGCGCCTTCACATAATCAATAGCATCTGCTTCGCTATCAGCTAGGTAATGAGCATTTCCGGAACGCGTATTGTGAGTAAATGCGCCACCGAGTTCTTCCATACCCACATCTTCACCAGTAACCGTCTTGATCACATCAGGACCGGTAATAAACATATGAGATGTTTCATTAACCATCACCGTGAAATCGGTTAAGGCAGGCGAATAAGCAGAACCGCCGGCGCAAGGTCCGAGAATTAAAGAGATCTGAGGGATAACTCCAGAGGAGCGTGTATTTAAACGGAAAATTTTTCCGTAACCATTAAGCGATGCCACGCCTTCTTGAATACGGGCTCCACCAGAGTCATTTATTCCAATCAAGGGGATGCCGCTCTTCAGTGCAAACTCTGCGATCTTTACAATCTTCTCGGCATGAACTTCACCAAGACTTCCACCCATAACGGTGAAATCTTGTGAGTAAAGCGCGATCGGACGTCCATCAACTGTGGCAGTTCCGATTACAACACCATCTCCATAGGGACGGTTCTTCTCCATTCCAAATTGCGTAGAACGGTGACGAGCAAATTCATCGATCTCGGTAAAGGAGTCAGCATCGACCAGTAGATCAATACGCTCGCGAGCGGTTAACTTTCCTTTGGCATGCTGCTTTTCAACGGCGCGCGCTGATCCGGCATGGACCGCTTCCTCGACACGTAGTCGGAGATCTTCAATTTTTCCTGAAGTTGTATGCAGATCTGGGCTCATGGCTCTACGGTACTAGTCGTGGGTAGCCAAGCGCCAAGAGCGCCACTTAATAAGTCGATCATCGACGCAAATATTTCGCAGTACTGGCGGGTAAGCGTGGTTGATCTCACTGCTTCAACACAAAGCGATCTCGCAGAGTTAGTTAACGCTTCAGTAGCAAAATCTGGTGAAGTAATTGCTGCGGAATTTCAAAGCGCAGGCAGGGGACGTTTAGATCGAAGTTTTGAAGCACCGCCAGAAAGCGCACTCTTGTTCTCTTTTTTCCTTAAGCCAAAGCGAGCACATAGCGATTGGAGCTTCATCTCTTTCTTAGCTGCCATCGCTATGCACGAAGTAATTTCGAAAGATATTGCAGATAACGTCTCGCTGAAATGGCCAAACGATATTTTGATTGGCAAGAATAAAGTTGCTGGTTTACTTGCTCAACAAATTGGCGATGGATTAATTGTTGGAATCGGGCTAAATGTTGCAATGAATGGTGATGAACTCCCTGTACCAACCGCAACATCACTTGCGCTATCTGGATCAAATAATTTAGATCGCAATACGTTGCTAAGTGATTTTCTAAATCGTTTTGAAAGTATTTTCACCGAATGGGAATCAGGAAGCGACTTTCTCGAAAAGTATCGCCAGATCAGTTCGACTATCGGCCGCCAGGTACGAGTCGAAGTACTTGGGCGAGATCCAATCGAGGCAGAAGCAGTTGCGATCTCCACGCAAGGGGCGCTAATTCTTGGCGATGGCTTTGAAGTTAACGTAGGAGATGTAGTTCATCTACGATAGAGGAGTGAACGAGCGCTTTCCAACTATCGGCATCATTGGCGCCGGACAACTTGCACGTATGACGGTAGCGCCGGCGGAAGCCCTTGGTGTAAATCTCTTACTCTTTGCCGAAAGTCCCGAAGATAGCGCTGCTCAAATTGCCCCGCATGTAGTCGGTGATTACCGAGACCTCGAAGCGCTAAAGGATTTCGCTAAGAACTGCGATTTCGTAACCTTTGAACATGAACTTGTTCCGCTCGCTGTAATAAAAGGGTTAGAAGCAGCCGGCGTAAAAGTTCTCCCAACTTCAAACTCTTTTCAGTATTCGCAAAATAAGGCGTTAATGCGCCAGCGACTAACTGAATATCCAGCACCAAAATGGAAAGTAATTAACGATGGCGATGATTTACTTGATTTCCCATTTATAGCAAAGAGCATCAGCGGGGGATATGACGGCCGTGGGGTTTGGAAGATAAAGAACCACGATGATTTGGATGAAGTATTAAACGAGATTCCACAGCTATTAATTGAAGAGTTAATTGAATTTGATTTTGAGATTGCAGTAATGGTTGCACGATCAGCGCATGGCCAGGCAGTTACTTGGGCGCCAACCCAAACAATTCAATCTGACGGCATCTGCACCAGCACCATTTCACCAGCTCCCAAACTTTCTTCAGAACTTGCCGAAAAAGCACAACACTTGGCCCTCTCAATTGCGAACGGCCTTGCCTTAATTGGCGTTATGGCAGTTGAGATCTTTGTAAAAGGTGACGAGTTATTTATCAATGAATTAGCAATGCGTCCACATAACTCTGGCCACTGGACTATCGAAGGCGCAAAGACCAGCCAATTTGAACAACACTTACGCGCCATACTCGATCTTCCGCTGGGAGATCCTTCAATGGTTGCCCCTTACGCAGTTATGGGAAATATCTTGGGCGGCGATAAAACAGATATGTACCGTCCTTACCTACATTTAATGGCGCGAAACCCAGATCTAAAGTTCCATCAATATAAGAAAGAGATCCGCAAAGGGAGAAAGGTTGGCCACGTTACCGTTGTAGGCGAAAACCTTCTAGAATTAACTGAAGTTATCGCCCACGCGCGCGACTATATGAGCGGAGAAATCGATGAGTGATGTAGCAATCATCATGGGATCAGATTCTGATTGGCCGGTAATGGAAGAAGCCGCAAAAGCACTTGAATCTTTAGGCATCACTTTCACCGCAGAAGTTGTTTCGGCTCATCGCATGCCAGAGGAAATGGTTGAGTTTGCAAAGACTGCGGCTGCTAAGGGTTACAAGGTAATCATCGCTGGTGCAGGCGGAGCCGCACATTTACCTGGAATGGTGGCCTCACTTACAACGCTTCCAGTAATCGGTGTTCCAGTCTCGCTTAAGAATTTAGAAGGTATGGACTCGCTGCTATCAATCGTTCAAATGCCTGCGGGAATTCCAGTTGCAACCGTAGGAATTGATAACGCCAAGAACGCTGGACTTCTAGCCGCGCGCATAATCGGATCTTCTGATGCGAACGTAGCAAAGAAAGTCGAAGCGCAGTTGGCCGATATCCGCGAAGAAGCTAAAGCAAAGGGCGCAAACCTAAACGCTCGCCGCAATCAAAAAACTGGTTTTTAACTCTTAATCTGAGCGACCGAGAGCGTGAACGCGCCAACCTGCTGCGCGCCATTTATCGCGATCCAGGGCGTTGCGGCCATCAATCAGGAATTTAGATTTAACGAGTTGACCGATTACTGATGGATCTAGTTCGCGGTACTCCTTCCACTCTGTTAAGTGGAGGATGGCATCGGCGCCTTTAACGCAATCGGTAACTTTCTCGGCGAAATCTAAGTTTGGGAAACGCTTACGCGCTGGCTCAATTCCCTTTGGATCATGGACAACGACTGTGGCACCTGCGGCTTGCAGTTGAGCAGCGATATCAAGTGCGGGGGAGTCACGAACATCATCGCTATCGGGCTTAAATGTCGCACCGAGTACGGCAATTTTATATTGCGTTAAATCTTCAGAAAGATCAGCGCGCACAACATCAATTACGCGTTGACGTGCACGTAAGTTGATGGCATCGATTTCGCGCAAGAATTCGAGCGCTTGGTCGGCGCCAAGTTCTTGTGCGCGCGCCATGAAAGCACGTATATCTTTTGGTAGACATCCGCCGCCAAAACCAATACCTGCCTGCAAGAAACGATTTCCAATTCGTGGGTCGTAACCGATGGCTTTTGCGAGCACAGTGACATCTCCGCCGGCTGCTTCACAAACTTCAGCCATAGCGTTGATAAATGAAATCTTTGTAGCCAGAAATGAGTTAGCGGCAACTTTTACTAGCTCGGCGGTAGGTAGATCGGCGCGAATCCAAGGGGTTCCAAGATCAATAATCGGCTTGTACACCTCTTTGAGAATCTCTTCAGCGCGATCGTTAACCACGCCAACAACGAGGCGGTTCGGAGTCAAGGTATCTTCGACTGCAAAACCTTCACGTAAGAATTCTGGGTTCCAAGCTAAATCAGCCTGTGGTGCAGAAGTTGCCAAAATATCGCGGAGCGATTGGGCGGTGCCTACCGGAACAGTTGATTTACCTACAACGAGTGCGCCATCTTTTAAGTGTGGTGCGATCGCTGCCACGGAAGATTTCACA
>JBIIRS010000137.1:0-3012 GCA_044341425.1 Candidatus Planktophila sp.
CTAATGGCAAGATCGTTGAACAAGGTGGACCAGAGCTTGCAGATAAGCTCGAAGCCAATGGCTATGCGGAGTATGTAACTGCGTAGTTTCGCAATTACTCAAATACATGTCATTTGATGCAGTCGCTATCCGCGCGGATTTTCCGATCTTTGATCGCAAGATCCGCGATGGAAAGCGCCTGGTCTATCTAGATAGTGGTGCCACTAGCCAGAAGCCGAACGTGGTTATCGATGCGGAGAGCAATTTCTACCGCTTACATAACGCAGCCGCACATCGCGGTGCCCATCAATTAGCTGAAGAAGCCACTGAAGCTATCGAATCTGCACGCCGGATCGTTGCTGACTTCCTCGGTGGAAACGAAGATGAGATTGTATTTACTAAGAGTTCCACTGAGGCGCTAAATCTCTTGGCCTATTCGATTGGTTCAGCTCCTGCTGGAAATAAGTTCCACCTCAACCCTGGCGATGAAATCGTAGTCTCCGAGATGGAGCACCACGCTAACTTGATTCCTTGGCAGCAATTAGCAGCGCGCACCGGCGCAGTTCTAAAGTGGTTTGAAGTTACCCCTGAAGGTCGCTTAGATCTTTCAAATATTGATTCGGTAATTACCGCCAAAACTAAGATCGTTTCGCTTACTCATCAATCAAATGTTCTCGGAACTATTGTCCCTTTGGATGATCTAGTAAAGCGAGCACATCAAGTTGGAGCAGTATTTATCCTCGATGCTTGTCAATCAGTGCCACATATGCCGGTTAACGTCGCAGATCTAGAAATCGATTTCTTGGCCTTTTCGGGACATAAATCAGTTGGACCAACTGGTGTTGGAGTTCTCTGGGGAAGAGCAACGTTACTTGCCGAACTTCCGCCATTTCTATTCGGTGGTTCGATGATCGAGTCCGTGACGATGACTGAAGCAACTTGGGCGCCAGTGCCTCGTAAATTTGAACCAGGTGTTCCAAATATGGCGCAGATAGTTGGTTTGGGTGAGGCGCTTAAATACCTTTCTAAAATTGGCATGTCCGCAATTCATCAGCATGAAATCCATTTAACAAAGTATGCAATCGATAAATTAAGCGCAGTAGATTCACTTCGCATTATCGGACCGCTCGATACCAAGTTACGCGGGGGAGCAGTCTCCTTCACACTCGGAGAAATCCACCCCCATGATTTAGGCCAGTTTTTAGATGATGCGGGAATCGCAGTTCGTACCGGACATCATTGCGCTTGGCCGCTTACTCGAAAGATGGGTGTTCCAGCAACAACCCGCGCGAGTTTCTATCTCTACAACACCAGCGAAGATATCGATCAACTTTGTGAATCCATCCTTGCTGCGCAGAAATACTTCGGCTAATGCAACTCGATAACCTTTATCAAGAAGTGATCCTTGATCACTACAAGAACCCGCAGAATAAGAAACTTTCACCCAATTACGATGCACAGGTTCACCACGTAAATCCTTCATGTGGCGATGAGATCGATCTAAATATCACTATTAAAGATGGTGCAGTTGCAGCAATCACCTGGGATGGAGTCGGTTGCTCAATCTCGCAGGCCAGCGTCTCCATCCTCACAGATCTGCTGATCGGCAAGTCGATAGCCGATGCCTATAAAATTTATGACGAGTTCGTTGCACTCATGCAGAGCAAGGGCACAATCACCGGCGATGAAGATCTCCTGGAAGATGCCGTCGCCTTGGCGGGGGTTTCAAAGTATCCCGCCCGAATCAAATGTGCCCTACTAGGTTGGATGGCGTTTAAGGATGCCAGCGTTCAAGCACAATCTAAGGGCTAGTAAGATCTACTCAGAGCAATCTACATAACGGAGAAAATAATGGCTGCAACAGTTGATGATGTGACAGAGGCGATGAAGGATGTCGTCGATCCCGAACTCGGTATCAACGTTGTGGATCTCGGCCTTATCTACGATGTAATGGTCGACGATAACAATATCGCCGTACTAAATATGACTCTCACATCTGCGGCTTGCCCATTGCAGGATGTAATCGAAGATCAAACTCGCCAAGCACTTGCACCACATACTTCGGATGTAAAGATCAACTGGGTATGGATGCCACCATGGGGTCCCGACAAGATAACCGATGAGGGGCGTGAACAACTACGTGCGCTTGGTTTTACCGTCTAACCTAAATTAGCGTTAGCGAACTCGCAATTTATTTGATCGGAAGCTCTTTATGTCAATGCATGCTGGCTGGATGGCGCTTCGCACCTTAAGTTCTGATCAATCTGTAAAAAACGCAAAATTAAAACCGGGCACGCTAAAGCGAATATTTGCCTATGCGATCCCATATAAATCTGTCTTCGCACTCTTCTTGGCCTGCCTAATTGCTGATGCGGTTCTTACTATTGCGACTCCGCTCTTACTTAAAGAGCTAATCGATAACGGTGTAATTCCTAAGGATCGTTCCGTCGTAACAACTATGGCTATTGCGGTGGCGCTTCTCGCGATCGCTAGCGCTCTGGTCAATATCGTGGTGCGTTGGATCTCGGCCAAGATTGGCGAAGGTCTTATCTATGATCTGCGCTCTCAAGTCTTTCGCCATGTTCAGGAACAGTCGATTGCATTCTTTACACGTACTCAAACCGGTGCGCTGATAAGTCGTATCAACTCTGATGTAATCGGTGCCCAGCGCGCATTTACATCGACCTTCTCCGGAATCATTAGCAACATCCTTACCCTGGTGCTAGTGGTCGGAACGATGTTGGCACTTAGCTGGCAGATCACCGTTGCCTCACTCCTGTTGCTTCCGATCTTCCTTGCTCCCACTAAGTGGATAGGCGCGCGTCTACAGGGATACACCCGCGATTCATTCGAGGTAAATGCCCAAATGTCATCAACCATGACCGAACGTTTCAATGTCTCCGGTGCGCTCTTGGTAAAGCTCTACGGTGATCTTAATCAGGAGTCCAAGGAGTTTAAGAGCAAGGCCCGCAAAGTTGCCGATATCGGAATCTCGATGGCGATGCTCAACACCTTCTTCTTCATAGCGCTGAT
>JBIIRS010000138.1:0-2971 GCA_044341425.1 Candidatus Planktophila sp.
TTGCTTGGCACGGACAGCTTCTGCTGCCTCTTTAAGCCCAGCAAGTTCTGAATCAGTGAGTTTTGTTTCTACAACTTTCTTTACGCCAGAGCGGCCGATCTCAGCTTCTACTCCAAGGTAAACGCCCGAGATTCCGTACTCGCCATCTACCCAAGCACAAACTGGCATTACTGCACCTGAATCTTCGATTACCGCTTTAGCCATGCGCGCTGCTGCTGCAGATGGTGCGTAATAAGCAGAACCTGTCTTAAGGAGCGCCACAACTTCTGCACCACCGTTACGTGTGCGATCTACGAGTTCGTCAATTTCTACCTGTGAAAGAAGATCAGAGAGTTGCTTGCCATCTACTGTGCAACGGCTCGGGACCGGAACCATAGTGTCGCCATGTGAACCCAAAGTCAGAGTCTTTACTGAACCAACAGCAACGCCGAGCTTTTCAGCAACAAAGTTTGTAAAGCGCGCAGTGTCGAGCATTCCAGCCTGACCCATTACGCGGTTCTTTGGAAAGTTAGTTGCGATCTGAGTTAAAGCCGTCATCTCATCAAGTGGATTTGAAACCACGATGATCACCGCGTTTGGTGAGTGCTTTGCAATATTTTCGGCAACGCCGCGGACGATTCCGGCATTTACACCGATCAGATCCATACGGCTCATACCTGGCTTACGTGGCAGGCCTGCAGTAATAACAACTACGTCAGAGTTTGCAGTTGCTTCATATCCTGCGCCATCAGCGGTTGTAGTCGCACCGATGATCTTGGTTTCAAATCCTTCGATAGAACGTGATTGATTCATATCGAGCGCCAAGCCTTCAGGCTTTCCTTCGAGGATATCTGTGAGCACAACGGTTTCGAAGATGTTGTATTCAGCTAAACGAAGGGCGGTTGTTGAACCGTAGAAACCAGCTCCGACAACGGTGACTTTTCCTGAAATTGCTTTGGCAGACATGACCGACTCTTTCTTCTCAAATTCTCTTGCGTTCTCTTGATATCGAGAGAAACTCTACAACCCGCGAGGAAGTGAGATCGCCACCGCCAAGAGGGCCAGCGCAATTCCAAGGGCTAAATACCGTTCAACTTTTCCAGTTTTCCAGTGTGCGATAGCAATCACACCCATACCAATGGCGATCGCTATCGAACCGAGGCGGACAAAGGAAGCCACCCCCGCAATAAAGCCAATTCCGATAACCAGGTATGCCAGACGCACACCAATTGAATTTATCTCTCGCATGCTTCAACAACATTCTGCAGCAACATGGCTCGGGTCATCGGTCCGACTCCACCAGGCATCGGCGCAACAAAAGATGCAACGCTCATAACACCTGGGTCAACATCTCCAAGTAAACCTGCAGAAGTTCTAGAGATTCCAACATCAATAACAACTGCGCCCGGTTTAACATCGCTTGCCTTTAAGAAATGGGCGCTACCGATTGCGGCTATAACAATGTCAGCGCGCTTGGTGTGTGAAAGCAAATCTTTAGTGCCGGTGTGGGTCAGAGTTACTGTGGCATTTTCTTGCTTGCGAGTAAGAAGTAATCCAAGTGGGCGCCCTACAGTTAAACCACGACCGATAACCACAACTTCTGCACCTGCTAGCGGAATTTTATAATGGTTGATCAATTCCACGATGCCACGTGGTGTGCATGGCAGTGGTGCATCAAAACCAGAAACTAAGCGACCTAAGTTAATGGGATGAAGACCATCCGCATCTTTTGCTGGATCAATTGATTCAAGAATTACTTGCGTGTTCATTCCCTTTGGGAGAGGTAACTGGACGATGTAACCAGTGCATTCTCTAGCGTTGTTTAAATCCTTGATTGCAGCAAGCACATCGGCTTGCGATGCATCTGCCTTTAGATCAACGCGAATAGAGTTGATGCCAACTTCTTGGCAGTCGCGATGTTTTCCCGCAACATAAGAAATAGAACCTGGATCATCGCCAACTAGAACTGTTCCGAGACCTGGCGTAATCCCATTAGCTTTTAGCGCAGTTACTCGCGCAGCAAGTTGCCCCTTGACGGTGGCGGCAAGCGCTTTGCCATCAAGGATTGTTGCTGTCATAACTCCAGATCCTATTGGAGGTAGTTGTAACGAGTGAAATTAGGCGTGCGAGAAATGGCGGGTACCTGTAAAAAACATCGCGATACCAGCGGCGCTGGCGGCAGCAATTACTTCTTCATCGCGAACGCTGCCACCGGGCTGCACAACCGCTGTGACACCAGCATCGATCAAAATCTGTAGGCCGTCTGCAAATGGGAAGAAGGCATCACTTGCAGCAACTGTTCCTGCAACGCGATCGCCAGCACGCGCAACTGCAAGTTTTGCAGAATCCACGCGATTTACTTGGCCCATTCCGATTCCGATAGCTGCCCCATCGTGTGCCAACAAGATCGCATTGCTTTTAACTGCGCGCACAGAGCGCCAAGCAAACTCCAGATCAGCTAAAACTTCTTTAGTAACTGGTGCACCAGTTACTTGTTTCCAGTTAGCGGGTGAATCACCTTCGGCACTGATCTTGTCGGTATCTTGCAGAAGTACTCCACCAGATACGGGACGAATTTCAAAGGGCGATAGAAAGGTATTAGCACAGGTAAGTATTCTGATTGAAGGTTTACGCATCAGAATTTCCAACGCTGCTGGTTCGTACTCTGGAGCGATTATTACTTCAGTAAAAATCTGAGAGAGCGGTTCGGCCATAGCAAGGGTTACTTTGCGATTTGCCGCTACGACTCCCCCAAAGGCAGAAACTGGATCGCAGGCATGCGCTGCTAAGTAAGCGCTAGCGATATCCTTCCCAGTTGCTATTCCACACGGGTTGGCATGTTTAATGATCGCAACACAAGGCTGTTGATGATCTAACGCGGCACGCCAAGCGGCATCAGCATCGGTGTAGTTATTAAATGACATCTCTTTGCCGTGGCTTTGCACCGCGTTAACGATTCCGGGAGGGCCACCGCGATAGATCGCTGCCTTTT
>JBIIRS010000139.1:0-2953 GCA_044341425.1 Candidatus Planktophila sp.
CTAATCCCACACGCACGCGATTCATAAATTCCTTCGATTATCGAAATTCATCGGCAAAAGCATCTTGCGATTGCTAGTGAATTCCTAGTTGCAGAGTGGTATGGTATCGAATTCATACAGCGTAAATCTAGTGTTTTTGAGGCAAATCTTTAGCGCAGGTGGGTGATTTTCATGGGTAGTCAGAAGCGAATTACAGAGGCAACAATTTCCGATGTTGCCTCTCACGCCGGCGTTAGTACCGCCACTGTAAGCCGTGTAATTGCTGGCGTTGGCTACGTAGCCGCCAAGACCAGAGCAAAAGTAAATAAGAGCATCTCCGAACTTCAGTACCAACCGTCATCGATTGCTCAATCTCTGCGCCGCCAAAGTTCAACAATGATTGGCTTGATTCTTACCGATATCCAAAACCCGTTCTACCCAGAAATGGTGCGCGGAATTGAAGATGAAGTTCAGCGAAGAGGATATTCACTGATTTTGTGCAATTCGGCTGACGATTCAGAACGCGAAATCTCATACCTAGACTTTCTAGCAAGCCATAGAGCTGCCGGAATAATCGTCTGTGCCGATGGAGTATTAAAGCGCCATCGCGAGAAACTCTTATCTCAGAGAGCGAAAATTATTCTGGTTAACGTTCAAAAAGAGGATACCGATTTACCAACGGTTTCTAGCCAAGACTTCGAAGGCGGTGAAATCGCCGCCGCTCATTTAGTTAAGTGTGGATATCCCAAGATCATTTATATCGGCAATTCACTCGAAAAAGGATTTGGGTCGCTACGTTTAGATGGCGTAAAACGCGGTGCTGGAAAAACCAAGTTGGAGATTTTGTATAGCGACGACACTCTTGAAGCCGGCGCCAGAGTTGCCGAAGAAATTGCCAAGAAGTTCAAGCCGCCATTCGGAATTGTTGCGCACAACGACTTGACCGCCATTGGCGCAATGCATGCGCTGATTGAGATGAAGATCAAAATCCCTCAACAAGTCGGAATTGTGGGTTACGACGATATTGCGTTGAGTGGTTATGTGACTCCGGGGCTAACCACTATTAATCAGAATCAATATGACCTCGGCGTTGAGGCGATGGCGATGCTTGATGATTTGATAAAGGGTTCCAATGCTAGAAAGAAACGAGTAATACCTTCAGAGTTGGTTTTACGAAAATCAACGATGAAGATCAAGTAATAACAAACACCAACGAAAGATGAATGGAGCGCAAGATGTCACTCAAGGACCACTCTCCAACTGAGGCGGATATTAAGTGGGTAAAGGATGAAGTCGCAGCGATACACGAACGTAATCGCCAACGCGGCCACGCCGACTGGTGCGGCCATGACTTTGATTTCACATGTCCTTCTTCTGTTACCTACCCATTTCAGTGGTTCTGGGATTCTTGCTTCCACGCAATTGCGCTTAGCCATGTAGACCTTCAAAAAGCTGAGGCGGAGCTAAAGAGCTTGCTTAAGAACCAGCATTCGGATGGCTTTGTCTCGCACGTAACTTTCTGGCAGCGCGATGCCTATGAAGAGATGGTTTCAACTTATGCGATCGCATTCCGCAGTCGATACCTTTCCGATGAGATGCAACCACCGCTCTTGGCTGAAGCGGTAAGCGCTGTTGCAAAGCGTGGTCGTGGAGTTGAATTTATCAACGAAGTTTTGCCAGCTGTGAAACGGTTCTACGAATGGCTTCACACCGTGCGCAATCCATATGGTGATGGCTTGGTTCGTGTAGTTCAACCAGATGAGACCGGTATTGATCACTCTCCAGTCTGGGATGAAATCATGAATATCCAGGATGAAGAACACGAGTCTTGGGATCGTGGTTGGCATTCAATCTGCGATCCATATGACAAGTTTGATCGCGATCCAAAGAAGATGATTGAGCTAAATCACTTTGTCGTTGCAGATGTAATGACTAATACGATTTACATTGAAAATCTCCATGTACTTGCCGATCTCTGCAAGCAAGTTGGAGATCAAGCCGGACACGACGAATACAAAGCTCGAGCAGCCAAAGCTCGCAAGTCACTCGATGAACTCTGTTGGAATGAAGAAGATGGTCTTTATTACGGCGTAAACGGTAAAGAGAATAAGCAACTGCGCGTAAATACCTTTATGAGTTTGATGCCACTGCTCTTGCCTGATCTAGATAAGCGCAAGGCAGATTTACTGATCGCACGAATCTTAAATCCTGAAGAGTATTGGGCTGAATATCCAATCCCAAGCACTGCGATGAACCATCCGACTTATCGCCCAGATACTGTGGGAGGAACACTTGTTTGGCGCGGTCCTTCATGGATGAATAGCAATTGGTATATCGCTCGCGGTTTAACTCGTCATGGTCGCAA
The DNA here is from genome assembly GCA_044341425.1 of Candidatus Planktophila sp. GTDB lineage: Bacteria > Actinomycetota > Actinomycetes > Nanopelagicales > Nanopelagicaceae > Planktophila. The sequence goes on from JBIIRS010000139.1 coordinate 2,345, forward strand.
CGACCTAGCCCGTCACATTGCAAACCAAAGCATTGCAATGGTGCAGAAGAGCGGTTTCCGTGAGTACTACAACCCACAAACCGCATTTGGCCGTGGCGCACCTGACTTCAGTTGGTCAACAATTCTTATCGACTTGCTGCATGAGGTGAAATAGAAATGAGTCAACGCTTGGCAAAAGCTAAAGTCGGAATCGTTGCCCTCAACTGGAAATTTGAGATGGCAAAGTCCGAAGATTTCTTGAGTCGCATTGCGGCTTATGGTTTCAAAGGAATCCAGATCTCAGTTGAGCAGGCGAATTCGGATAAGTTCTTAGATCAAATGAAGAAGAACAACTTGGCTACTGCCGAGCAGTATCTAGATATTGCCTGCGATGAGAACGGCCCACTTCCAACTGCCGATGCTCATTCACAAGAGATTGTTGACGCAGCTATCCGTGCCAAAGTTGAAATGTTGGTATTTGCCGTTGATGGAACTTTAGAGCGAGATATTTATGCAGGTCGCGCTCATCTGGGTCCACACCTAAATGAAGTTGGATATCAGCGCTTAGCCGATCACATTGCTAAGTACGCGCAGTTAGCGAAAGCAGCCGGAATTCGTTCTTCATTCCAT
>JBIIRS010000140.1:0-2936 GCA_044341425.1 Candidatus Planktophila sp.
GAGAACCAAGTAGATCAAGTTCCCAGGCGATAACGCGGGCCATTGGCATTGCAGTTAAACCGCTGGGCGTAAGGAGTAAACCGAGTTGCAGATGACGTCCACCGCGTGCGAGTGAGAGAACTGAGGCACCTGCTGTGGCTTCGCTTCCGAGTGCATCGACTGCGACGTGCGCTCCCCCAAGGTTTTGTAGAAATGCAACTGGATCAGTGTTCTTTGAATTAATTGTTTGCGCGCCAAGTGATTGTGCGATCTCGAGTGCATCGTCATTGATATCGATGGCGTAAACGTTTGCGCCTTGGGCTTTAGCGATCATGATTGCGCTAAGGCCAACTCCTCCGCATCCGAAGATTGCAACGGTTTCGCCTGATTTAACTTTGGCGCGTTTGATTAGCCCGCGATAGGAAGTTGCAAAGCGACAGCCGAGCGATGCGGCAGTTGCAAAAGAGACTTCTGCGGGAATGTGAATTAAGTTGAAATCAGCGTTATTGATTGCAACGTATTCTGCGAAAGAACCGAAGCCAGTGAAGCCGGGTTGAGTTTGGGTGGGACAGACCTGCGCATCACCGCGCAAGCAGTATTGGCACTTTCCGCATCCGCAAACAAAAGGAACAGTGACACGATCGCCGACTTTAAACTTTGTAACTGTCTTACCAATTTCAGAGATTACGCCGGCGAATTCGTGGCCTGGAACATGCGGTAGAACAATGTCAGAGTCATGGCCCATCCAGGCATGCCAATCGCTGCGACATAAACCGGTTGCTTCTACTTTTATTACTACGCCATCGTTTGTTGCAGTTGGGACTGGGATATCTCTAACCGTTAGCAGGCCTTTAAATTCGGAGAAGTAGATTGCCTTCATAGCGTGAGTTTAGGGCGTCGAAAGTTACTTAGCGTTAGAAAATACTAATGGCCACGCTTAACTACGGCGTGGCCATTAGGTGTGCGTACCGCTGAGGGGACTCGAACCCCTACACTCCCATTAGTTAGGTGGGCGCTCTATCCTTTGAGCTACAGCGGTACGCAGGACGGAACCTAAGTCAGATAAGTTTTCTGACTTAGGTTTTTTACTTTGTTGTGGATAAATATGAACCTCCCTTGTCAGTGGGGGTCGCTAGTTTTGCGGGTATGAAGCGATTGCAGATTGGGTTGGCCTTAGCCGGGTTCTCGTTCTTTGCAATTTTGTTGCTGCGATATGTTCGCGTTCCATTTATGGATCCATCTGGAAGCGCCAGTAATATCGCTGCTTTCGTCGTGATGGGTTTGGTCTTTCTCTTTTTCATCAAGCGATTTAATTTGCCATCACTTGAATACTTTGGTTTGCCACGCATTTCACCAGGTTCAATCTTTGCCATGGCTCTCTCTGCTGCGATCTTGATTTCAGTTATTTCTAATGAAGATAACGCGATGAAACCGTGGAAAATTGCGGTGCCCGGGATTATCTTCTTGCTCTCTATTGGTTTCGGCGAAGAACTAGTTGCTCGTGGCTTTATATATGGGGTATTAAAGAGGCGAAGCCATAAGGCGGCGATATTTGTTTCTTCGTTCTTTTTCGGGCTGATGCATTTAAATCTCTACACGGGCAGCGATTGGGATCCTTGGTTGGCCTATTGGCATGTGATGAGCGCCTTCTGTTTTGGTTTCTTGATGTGCGCGATCATGATTGCAACGCGCAGTATTTGGGTTGCGGTTCTGGTGCACGCACTTATGGACTGGAGCGTCGTCTTTGATAAGACTCCCCCAAAGTTGGCTGATAATCCGCCGATCTCTTATCCATTTTGGGAGGGGCTGACATCGCCATTTACTGATTTTGTAATGATTCTCTTTCCCGCTCTCTTGATCCTCTTCTTTTCAAAGCCACGCAAGATCTGGGCCCCGCGGTGGTTTAAAGGCCTAGCTATCCGTCTAGCAATTAAATTGAAGTTAGTCGATGAAAGTTCGGACAAACCGGCGCTAGTTGGGCAGAATTAGGGCATGGGATTTATCGCTAATTGGAAAGCGAAGCGCGCATATAAAGGCGCGATGGAAGTTTACGATGCCGAGTTAACTGATTGGCAGAGCGATATTGAAATCTTTCAAAAGGCGCGTGATGCATTTCTGCTAGCGGCTAAAGGTGAAGACGTTGTTGTTAATCAGACAATTCAAAAGCCTGGCGAAATCGTTCTATGGACTGCGCAAGGTCAATTTCACGAAGCAGGTCGTGGTGCCGGAAGTTTCCAAGGCGCTAGCCAAGGGTTGAGTATTCCCGTGGTTGCCGGTATTCGTTACCGCGTTGGTGCAACGCGAGGTACATATGTTTCAGGGGATCCGATTCAGAAATATGCTGAAGTCGGCGATGTGCTTTTAACAACCCAGCGAGTTTTATTTAACGGGATGTTTAATACCAAAGAGTGGCTCTTCTCAAAGTGGAACGGTGCGGCAGCTTCTGCCGATGAAACGGATTACATCTTTAATGTCAGCAATCGTCAGAAGACTTCGGGGGTTCTCTTTGGCGCCCGTGATGGCCGAGAATTCAATCGCTTCTTATCCTGCGCCCTAATCGCCGCCGAATACGGAATCGATCGCGTGATCAAAGAGATCGATAAGAATTTGAAGGAACTTGAGGAAGATAAGCCTGCGATCCCGCCGCTTTCCATATCTGCGCCTAAGGAACTCGAATAACCCACCACCCCTAGACTTGCGCCAATTCTTTTCTAGAGTTTTCTAGAAACTAGGGCGGGAGCGCACGTGGCAACTTTCTTCAGCGGCGGCACTATCTGGTGTGGCATCGGTTGCGTTGCTGATTCTGTGCGCATCGATGGCGAGAAGATCGTTGAGATAAATGGCGTTGCCCAACCCGAAGATAACGTTGTTGATTTAAAGGGTGGATTTTTGGCACCGGCATTTATGGATGGACATGCGCATCCGTTATTTGGTGGACGTGAAGCGCAAGGGCCGCT
>JBIIRS010000169.1:0-2920 GCA_044341425.1 Candidatus Planktophila sp.
TGTCATCAACGCGTAATAAACAGTGTTCTCTAGTGGAAGTGCGTGTGCATTTACTCCAAGGCCTAGAGATAAACCGCCTTGTGGGTCGAAGTCAACGAGAAGTACGCGGCGACCAAGTTCTGCAATGGCAGCACCGAGATTGATAGTTGTAGTTGTCTTTCCTACGCCGCCCTTTTGATTAAAGATCGAGATGATCTTGGCAGGCTGGCCCTCAACCGGGGCTGGTGGTACACGGAAATTCTGGGGTTCGCGCCCGAGAAGAGTGGCGGTAGTTGCCACATCATCATCAAATGTCGATTTAGCGTTCAAGCGAGAAACCTCTTTCTGTTGGCGCGACTCTACGCTCCATGCGCAGATTTGAGCAAGTAAAGAAGTAAGGTTCGCAGGTGGATATCGAGACTAGCCCTGCAGATTTAAAAGCAGCGGATACGAGCGGGGGCTCTGACGTATCGATCGAGAGTTCCCCTTTCAACGTCCACCTAGATAACTTCGATGGCCCCTTTGACCTCTTGCTCCAGCTCATCTCGCGCCACAAGATGGATATCACTGAGGTTTCGCTAAGCATCGTTACCGATGAATTTATCTCCTTTATCCGCGCCCTTGAGGCCTCCGGTGAAGGCTGGCGCTTGGACCAGGCCACCGAGTTCTTGGTTATCGCTGCGACCCTGCTTGATCTAAAGGCGGCTCGCCTCTTGCCTAGCGGTGAGATCGAGGATGAAGAAGACCTAGCCCTGCTCGAAGCTCGCGACATCCTCTTCGCTCGCCTGCTCCAATACCGCGCCTTTAAGGAGATCGCAGCGACCTTTGCCGCTCGCATCGAAGCCGCTGATAAGTCATTTGCCCGTGTCGTAGCACTTGATCCCGCTCTTTCTGCACTTCTGCCTGAGGTCTTGATCGGGGTAGGCGCACCGCGCTTTGCCGCGATCGCCGAACGTGTACTCACGCCTAAAACCCCGCCAGTCGTTGCTGTAGAACACCTCCATTCCAGCCTGGTGAGCGTGGCTGAGGAGTCCAAGTTGGTTGTTGAGGCCCTTCGTAGGTCCCGCACTTTAAGTTTCCGGAGCCTTTGCTCAGATGCGGACTCGACCCTAGTCATCGTCGCCAGGTTCCTAGCCCTGCTCGACCTCTATCGCCAGGGCGCGCTCCGTTTTGAGCAGGTTATTGCCCTCGGTGAGCTCCAGATCAGCTGGACCGGCTCAGATGAGGGTGAGGTCGCCGCCTCAGATGAGTTCGATATCCCGGTCTCTTTGCTCGATGGAGAAGCCAGCGATCAATCAGAGGACGAAACCGCAGATTTAAGCGTAGCAAATGAGACAGAAGGTGGAGAAAATGTCTAATCCCGAACTCGAGCGTTCCATCGAGGCGATCCTGATGGTGGTAGATGAGCCGGTTACCGAGCTAACCCTGGCCTCAGTTCTAGAACGTACCGTCGATGAGGTAGTCCAAGCGCTCGAACACCTAACTGGTTCATATGAGGGTCGTGGCTTCTCCCTGAAGGCGATCAACGGGGGATGGCGCTTCTATAGCCACCCAGAATGTTCGGCCGTGGTGGAGAAGTTTGTTCTAGATGGCCAGCAGAACCGCCTTACTCAGGCAGCGCTGGAGACCCTTGCTGTCATCGCCTACCGCCAGCCCGTCTCTCGCGCTCGCGTCTCAGCCATTCGTGGCGTAAACGTTGAAGCGGTAATGAAGACCTTGGTTACCCGCGGGCTGGTAGAGGAGGCAGGGCTAGAGCCTGAGACCGGTGCGATCTTGTATAAGACGACAAGTTATTTCTTGGAAAGACTCGGACTTAACTCACTCGGTGATCTGCCAGCGCTGGCTCCGTATCTGCCTGACCTAGATCGCTTAGATGAGATCTTGGAATCACTCACCGACTAAGCCGCTTTTACGCTCAGATTGGCCTCTGCTTTGACCCTTACACCTGCCTTGGCGTAGACTCACGCCTCAAGTTCTCCTTGATGGTTTAGCAATTGAAGGCCATCTTTATGGGGGAGCGCCCCTAATGACTGTCGAGAATGGATAGCCAAATGGCCGAAATGCGCCTGAATAAAATAATCGCCGACGCTGGAATTACGAGCCGTCGCGGAGCCGACGAACTAATTATGGATGGTCGAGTAAGCGTGGATGGATTCATCTGTCGTGAGCTCGGAGCCAAGTTCGACCCACAAATGGTAAAAGTCATGGTTGATGGTGAGACAATTACGCGATCAATGACTAAGTCTTATCTCGTACTTCATAAACCAAAAGGTGTTCTGTCAACGATGTTTGACCCGGAAGGTCGCCCCTCATTAGCAGATTTTATTGACCTTAGAAAAGAGCGCCTTTTCCACGTTGGACGCCTTGATAAGGACTCTGAAGGGTTAATCCTGCTTACCAATGACGGGGATTTAACCTTTAGGGCCACCCACCCATCTTTTGGGCTGGAGAAAACCTACATAATTGAATTTGATGGAAAACTCCCGGTTGGGGCTGAGAAGACCCTTTTGAAGGGGATCGAGCTTGAGGATGGAATTGGCCGAGTTCTCTCATTTAAACAGTTGAGCCCCCAGTGGCTAGAAGTCACAATCCACGAAGGCAGGTACCACATCATCCGCCGGCTAATGGAGGCAGTCGATGTCACCGTCCTACGGCTGATCCGAACCAACTTCGGACCTATCTCCTTGGGAGATACCCCTGAAGGAAGATGGCGAGATCTAAACGCTGGTGAATTATTAAATCTACAAAAGGCTTTAAATCTTTAAGGTTTTATTTCTATTAGGTTTATAAACATATAAAACCATTTATCGATATTTTTGAGGAATCCGTCTTTTTTACCTATTTATCGATATTCAAATAGAAATGCGAGCATGGATTTATCTAACAATAACTATTTATCGATATTAATGAAATTCGGTATTTCATCTTGCTTGTGGATCTT
>JBIIRS010000028.1:0-10720 GCA_044341425.1 Candidatus Planktophila sp.
ACGAGTCTTTTCGGAATCGGCGATTGGAAGACCTAAGTTTTCATTTGTTACTGGATAGTGCATCGCTTCACCGCCCCAGAATTGTGAAAGATATGCTGAAACGTGTGCGTCTGAAAGATCATCGCTCTTGCTCCAAACATCGATCATTGGAACAGCGATCGGATTAGCGTTGACGGTTAGGTTTGTAACACCGCTAGATGTGCTGTAATCAATGACTGCATTTTTCATACGGCCGTGCAGCCAACCAGAAAGATTGGTATTAAGGCGAAGTGAGAACCCGAAGGAAACTTCCTTAGGCATTGAGTAAGGCATCGCGCATTGAGTATTTGATACTGCAACGCAGAGCTTGGAAGGCTTAGGGTCGTTAATCGGTTTAGTTTGAGTGGTTCCAACCTGGATTCGGCCAACTCGGTCATATTTCGCAGTTGTTGTATCAGTGGCGAGATCGAAGAAATCTCCTTCGATAACTTTGACCGCAGAGATAGAAGCGCCAAGTCGTGGTGTTTCAAACCCGGATTGTTCATTTGTACGGCTTGCTGAAAGCGTTGTCTTAATTAGGTACTTGTCTCCCCCAGCGTGTGGTGCATCTGGAATAGATACAAGGGCTGCGCCAGTTCCTCGAGGAACATTTAGCGCTTTATTGCCGGCAAATGCTTGAGGGTTATCTTTAGGAAAAACAGTTGCTGAGCTAACTGCTAGCTTTTTTCCATTGGCGTCAGTTGCAAAAATTTCAGAGATGCAGTTGATATCAGAGCCATCGGTGCAAACTGGCAAAACTGCGCGATAGAAAGAGTGCACTGTGAAGGCACATCCATCTTCGGCTCCGGTATTGCAGATAGCAACCTTTGTTACCTTGCCATCATATTTTCCATTATCGGAGGTGAAGTTGATCCATGTAGAAGCTTCTGAATTTGCGAATGCTGCTTCGTTTGCTTCGTAGCCGATATAGCCAGCACCTGGGGCTGAAAGTGGCGCCCACTGTTCCGGAATGGAATCTGCGCCATGGGCCAGCGTTGGAGCAATTAGCGCTACTGAAATCAGTAGCACTATGAACTTTCCTAAACGCTTCATGAGATCCCCAGTCTTAAAAGTTTTTTAGAGTACTTACGAAGAGACCGCCCCCGGTTCACTAATCTCTTAGTGAACCGAGGAACGGTTTTGCCCTCGTTTATCTATATGGAAGAAGTGGAGAAACTACTTCTTCTTATAACCTGCTGGACATGCTGGCTTAACTGCAGTGATCTTCTTTACAGCCTTGCCCTTGATGCATGTGATTGTTGTCTTGTTCAAGATCTTGGCAGCAGGCTTGTAGCCCTTCTTAATGCCGATCTTGAGCTTTGGACGTGAGTATTCGAAGCCAGATACATCGATGATGATTCGGCCGTTCTTCACGCTGATGTTCTTTAGGAACGCTGCGGTTCCGCCAGCTTCTGTTGTAAGTGAGATTTCTAGAGCTGATGCAGCATCGTTTGGATTAGTCATACCCCAAAGAAGTGCAGCATCTGCTGTAGGAATTACCGCCTTGTAGAAGCCCTTGTTCACTGTCACACCATCTGGTGCAAAGTGAGGAGCAGCTGCGCGCCATGTGAATGCCTTTTCCTCTTCGCTCCATACTGGAGTTGAGAGTCCGCAGACACCGTTTGTTCCAACGTACATTCCACCGGAAGTACCTTCAACTCCGAAGCCGGAGTTGTCATCATTGGATGCCATAGCAATCATCTGGAATTGACGAACGTTGGCCTTTGAAACGCCTGCTTCGCCTTCGCAATCCTTAACGTTCTTCGCAAGAGGAACTGTTACAGGAGTACCTGTGATTGAGATTGCGTTGTATTCGCCACCTGGCTCTTGCTTTACAACGATATCTGTACCAACAGCAACGGTAACGCCTGTCTGCATTTCGCCGACGCGAACCTTAACTGTAATTACGATATCTGAATCAAGGCTTACTGCATATGACTTGTTACCGACCTGGCCTGCGAGGCTGGTCTTCTTGTCAGAACCTGTAAGTGTTGGAAGAACATCGACGAATAGCATGCTTGATACGAACTCGTTAGGAGTACGTGCTTCAACATAAAGTCCGTCATAACCAAGTGAGCCAAGGTTTAGGCCTTGCCAATCAGGGTGTGTCCAGCGACCGACAAGTGCGCGACCTGCTTCGGCTGGTGAGTTAACGATTGTTGATGCATCAGGTGCCATAGGAGCAACTTCTGTTGAAGTTGACACTGCAGCAGTTGACGTATCAGTTGAGGCTGCCGGAGTTGTTGCGGCTGCAGCAGCTGGAACAACTGCAGGTGTACCTGCAACAGCCCAACCGTTAACTAAAGCATCGCGTGTAACCCAGATAGGAATGATGATTCCTTCAGTCTCTTTAAATGTCTTTGTTGCAGCATCGTAAGCAGTGCCACGAACTGGGCGCTGTTGTAGAGCTGACATTTCTGAAAGGTCTACCCAAGTAGTTCCCTTTGAAGTCATGTTGATAAGTTGCTTGGCTGCTTCTGCTGCAGTCTGGTTAAACCAGATGAAGCGGACTTCGTTATCAAGCATGAAGATTGTGCTTCCCTTGAAACATTCACCAAAAGTTTTTTGAGTAGATGTCTTGGTTGCGTTATCCCAGCACTGTTGTGGGTATGAGTAAGAATCGAGAGGCTTGTTAATATCAAAAGTCTTCTTGGCTGGATCGTACTTTGCGCCTTGTTCTGGGTGATTTGCAGTTCCCATTAATGAAGAACCATCAAGAACAACCATCTTGCCTGAGACAAGAACGTCGCGCTGGTATTGAGACATCCACCAGTCATTCCATTCGACCTTGCCATTAACAACCTTGGCTACTGGTGCGAAGAAATCTGTAGGTGTCTTCTTAGCTGGAACTTCTGCTCCGCTAGGCACATAGGTCAAAGGAATTTTCTGCCCTGAACCTGTGGCAAGAGTTACTGATTCGATGCAATAAATGCCATTTTGAACTGCACATGCAGCCATTGGCGACTTAGGCAAGCGGATAGTTGCAGCACTTGCTGATGTAGCAGTGATCAACCCCGCGAGCATTGCTAGGGCCGCAGCCCCGGCGATTAGTTTCTTTTTCACATTTCCCCCATAGAGATAGGTGAAGCCACGGGTATGGCTTCCTAGTGCTCACCGCACTATGGGGGCTAATTTATGCGCTTTGGGGGCAGGTAAAAAGAGGGTTTCCTAGCGGAGTTGAGCAATCCCTTCGGCTCAGACTCCTATCGGAGTTGAGCTAAGTACCAGTTCCACTGCCACGTCTCGCGCGGAGAAGTCTCAAGAGAGTCCTGAAATTCAGGGAAGGTATAGACCAGCAACGCCGTTCCCCCAGGCAGAACAGTTGTTGGACGAGAGTCGCTGACTAATGGAGTGTGGTTGGTGAAGATACCCAATGATGGCGCAGTTGAAATCAAATCTTGGGTGTTGTTCTGCAGACTTAAAACCCAAGTAACTGGGCACTGTCCCCTGCCGCAACGTTCCCATGAAATCTTCAGGCCAGTTGCCGTTAAGCCACCAAGAGTGTCACCGATTCCACCGGCGCCACTGATTGCACCTAGATCGCCAACGCTCTGTTCCCATGTAACTGGGTAATCAGATTGCAAGCCAATTATCTCTGGCTGACTTCCTGCATTCGTTCCGTTAACGCCGTTATCCGATGCCACAATAATTGGAGCGGGTCTTTGAATTACTTCGTAGACTCCAATGCTGGTTGCACCAACAGCGATGACACCAAGAACGGCAACAAGTGCACGACGAATTCTTTGGCGGCGTACTTTGGCGATAATAATCGGAGCGAGGTCACGATTTTCAAGGACGCCAAGTGCCATCCATTGCATCTCGCGTTTAATTAGCGGATCTACATCACTCATTGTTATCCACCACTTCTGCGATTACCGTTTCGATTTCAGAAGGTCGCTGGGAACTTCCGGTTAACTCCTTGTTTGCCGACTTCTCTAATTCGGGAACTAACTCAACATATGCGGCGACTGCTGCTTTGCCGCGCGCTAAGTGCGAAGCTGCAGTACCCATTGGAATCTGCAGAACGTCTGCGACCTCACGCAACACCATTCCATGTTCGTAGATTAAAACTAGAACTGCACGCTGTGCCGCACTTAGGGATTTAAGAGCTGCTTGAACAAGCAAGCGCTGAGTTACATCATCTGTTTGATCAACTAAGTCGCGAATATTTTCAGCCAGATCCCAAGAAGTTTCCTTCTCTTGCTGACGGCGCAACCATTTGCGACGCATATCTGCGTGCTTGCTGACCATTACGCGCATTAAATATGCCTCAGGATTTTCGTGGCTACGGATCTTGCTCCAGCGCTTGTAAACATCTGCCAGCGCTTCTTGCAGAACATCTTCGGCGTTCTGAGTATCAAAACAAATTACCTTTGCAGCACGCAGAAACGCCTTCTGGTTTTCGCGTAACCAGAGGGTGAACTCAACTTGGTTCTGTTGGCTCATGCGCACTCCATGAGAGGTAGGTTACCTGCTTGCTGCACCAAAGAGCGAGGTCGCCAGTAATACGGAAAGTCCGATGAATACTCCGCTTGCGCCAGCCGATGCGGCAAGTGCGCCTGCGGCGGCTGGTACTAAAAATTGTCCAAAGCGGTTACCCATTAAGCGCGCTGATACCGCAAGGGCGCGTTCATTAGCCGCCGTCTTTTGCGAAACTAGCGACATAGTTAACGGCTGGCCAATTCCAAGTGAAAATCCTGCGATAAAGACAATGGCGCCAAGAGTTAGCGGTGTTTTTGCAAAAGCCATACCTGCACACGCAATAACAGAGACAGTGGTGCTGACCATTAACAATTGATAAGTCGAGAATCTTGCACTTAGCCTGCCAAGGAAGAAACGGGAGATCATCGTTGTGCCAGCACGAATCGCCAGAATTATTCCGATTGCATACGGAGAGAAGTTGTTTTCTGTACCAAAGAGCGGCAAGAAAACCACGAGCACATCGGCAACAGATGAAATTGCTAGCGAGACATAGATTGCAGCCAAAATGCCCGGCTTCTTTAGTAACGCCAGCGCTGCGGCGTAAGTGCCTTCATCAGATTTTGCTTCAACGCTTGGCTTCTCTTTACGCCATCTGATAACTGGCATCAGCGCAACTACACAGAGAACAAAGCCTAAAAGAAAAGCGTTAGAAGTTGATTTAGGTAGCGTGCCATCGGAACCAGCAACGAGTGCAGCAACTAGCGGTCCAACTAGGTGGCCAAGGGAAGCGCTAAAGGTGTAGTAGCCAAAGTACTTATCGTAATTTTCGCGAGGTGCGCGAAGTGCAACCATTGATTGGCCACCGACCATGCAAGCCAAGTGAGAAATACCAGCAAATGCAGTTGCAATAGCCAGCGTTAAAACCGAGTTAGCGAAGACCAGGGCTACGGCAGTCAGCGCCATAGATAAAGTTCCGGCGATTATGAACTTTCCTTCACCGATCTTTCCGACGAGTCGGCCAAATTGCAACGCTAAGAGAACTGGAAAGAGCGCATAAAGAGCGGCAACTACGCCAATCTCATAAGTACTGGCATCGAGTTCAATCGCTCGATAGGTAATCATCGGACGAAGAACGTAGATAGTTGCTTGCGTAAGGGTAGAACTCAATAAGAGCGGTCGCGCCCAAGGCAAGAGTTTTTCAGGCGACATTTACTTCTTTAGAGCAAGCTTCTTCTTAAAGTTCCAAACCAGCGGTCCGATAATTACTAGAAAGAGTATTAAGTAAAGGACTTTGGAGAGTGAAGTTGCATAAAGAGCGCTGAATTCTCCACCACTAATCTGAAGTGACCGACGCATCTGAAGCTCAGCCATCGGCCCAAGGATTACGCCAATGATCAGAGGAGTGATCGGAACTCCGAAGCGACGGAATGCAAAACCAATTACGCCTACACCCAGTGCAATCCAAAGATCAAAGATTGCATTGTTGGCAACGTATGCGCCCATAAGTGCGAAAGCGGTAATTCCAGAGAATAAATAAGGTCGCGGAATGTTAAGAAGTTTTGCCCAGACGCGCACAAGCGGCAAGTTAAGCAATAAGAGCAAGGTGTTACCAATAAAGAGTGAAGCAATTAAGGTCCAGACGATTTCTGGGTTTGTTGTAAAAAGCATTGGACCAGGTTGAATATTGTAAGTTTGAAGAGCAACCAGAATTACTGCAGCAGTTGCTGATGTTGGAAGACCAAGCGCAAGAAGTGGAACCAGCGCACCAGCGGCGTTGGCGTTGTTGGCAGCTTCTGGACCTGCAACACCTTCAATTGCGCCGTGACCAAATTCCTCTTTATTCTTTGATAAAGATTTCTCTGCTGCGTAACTTAAAAATGTTGGAACTTCAGAACCACCGGCTGGAATAACTCCCAATGGAAAACCAATCGCAGTTCCACGAAGCCAAGGACGCCAAGAACGTTTTAAATCTTGGCGAGTCATGATCGCCTTGCCCTTCATTGGAATGATCGACCAACCTGTTGCTTTAGCACGCCCTGCGATATACAAAGCCTCACCGAGCGCAAAGAGCGAAACAATTACCGTAACGGTTTCAATTCCATCGATAGCTTGCAGGCTTCCAAAAGTTAAGCGCACAGCGCCAGATTGCATATCTGAGCCAACTAGGCCGATGACTAGACCTACACCGAGGGATGCCATACCGCGCAACATTGAGTTGCCTAAGAGAGTTCCGACCGTTGTAAAGGCGATCAACATCAGCGCAAAGAAATCTGCCGCCGTAACTTTAAAGGCCCATTCGGCAAGTGAAGGTGCGGTAAATGCCAAGATCGCAGTTGCGATTGTGCCCGCGATAAATGAACCAATAGCTGCAGTTGCAAGTGCAGAACCAGCGCGTCCGCGCTTTGCCATTTGATGGCCTTCGAGTGCCGTTATGACCGAACCGGATTCACCGGGAGTATTTAACAAAATTGAAGTTGTAGATCCACCATACATAGCGCCGTAGTAAATAGCGGCAAACATGATTAGTGCAGAAGCTGGGCTAACTGAATAAGTAATTGGTAGCAAGAGTGCGATGGCAAGTGCGGGTCCGATACCAGGCAGAACGCCGACCAGCGTTCCGAGAATTGTTCCAATCAGACCGAAGAGAAGATTGTTTAGGGTGATGGCAGAGGCGAAGCCCTCCATAAGTGAGTTAAAACTACTCATTCAAAGATCCCCAGAATTCCTGCTGGAAGACCAACGTTAAGTCCTTTCGCAAATGCGAAGTAAACAATGAAAGAAAAGATGATCGAGATAATTAAATTCTTAAGTAAGTTTTTTGCACCGTATGCAAAGGCGACGCCGAAGAAGGCAACTGATGTTGCGATGATAAATCCCGCACGCTCAATTAAAAGTGGGTAGGTCAGCATTGAGCCAGCGACCATGGCTAAAGATTTAAAGTCTGTCTTTTCAACTACCTCACCGAACTCGGTTCCTTCAGGTACGCCGAGATTTCCGCGGAAAATTTGGATAAATAGACCAAGAGAAATGAATATGACAAAACCGCTTACAAGGTAAGGAAAAATTTGTGGACCAACGGTTCCGGATCCCGGTGGAACTAACATCTTGGAAGTGTCGTAGAGAACGACCAAACCAAGAATTAGGAGAGAGCCCGCAAAAGCGAGCTCTCCCCCAATTTTCTTAGATTTCAAGAGGACTTATGCCAAGCCAAGTGAAACTAGCGTGGTTGTGATGTCCTTCTTTTGTGAGTCAAGGAACGCGGCAAAATCCTTGCCGTAGTCAGACTGGTTCTGCCAATCCTTAGCAACCAAAGTTGCCTTCCAAGCATCGCCAGCACGAGTTACGTCAACAACCTTGAGCCAGTTAACACGCTCTGCTTCAGTAAGCGTTGCTGGAGCAAGGACTCCACGCCAGTTACCGAATACAAAGTTGATGCCTTGAGCAGTCAAAGTTTGACCCTTGATTGACTTCAAACGCTTTGGTGATGAAAGTGCGAGAACACGAAGCTTTCCAGCCTTAACGAATGAAGCGAATTCAGATGTACCTGAAACGCCAGCAACTGTCTGTCCGCTGAGTACAGAAGTTGTAACTTCTCCACCACCTGCGTATGGAACGTAGTTCATTGCTGTGGCTTTTCCGCCAGCCTTTTCAACTAGAAGACCCATGAATACATGGTCAACAGTTCCCTTTGATCCACCAGCGATTGCAAGCTTAGGATTTGCAACAATATCTTCTAATAGTTGGTTAATTGTCTTGTACTTAGAAGATGTAGGGACAACGATCGCTTCATATTCGCGCATCAGCCCTGAGATCGCCTTTGAATCTGCTTGAACGAGCTTTGACTTGGTTGAAGCTACGCCTGCAACCATCGCAAAACCAGTAATAAATGCAACATCCTTTGACTTTTGATCCTGGAAGTATCCAAGGCCAACAGTTCCGGATCCACCAGACTTGTATGAAACTGTGTAATCGCTGAGCATGCCTTCAGCCTTCATTGCATCAGCAAATGCGATTGCAGTGGTGCCGTAACCGCCACCAACGCCAGATGATGCAACCCACTCAAGCTTTGAAAGTGGAGTTACATCTTTGTACCACCATTTCAACTGGCCTTTAAGAGATCCAGTTGTAACGACTAAGCATGTTAGGTCAGAGCCTTCGACTCCGCGACCCTTTGCTACACGACCTGCTTTAACGCAGTCATCGCCTGCTACTGCAATATTTGCTGCCTTTGGTGCTGCTGTTGCTGTTGGAGCAACAGTTGCGAGCGCTGAAAGCGCCAATGATGCAACTAGTGCACCGGCAAATTTCTTTTTTAACATCAAGACTCTCCTTTAAGAGTATGCCCACGAGGGATGGGATTTGAGAAAGGTTATGCGCTACTGGCTAGTCAGGTAAAGGGATTTTCATAACGATTTCACTAATTACTGTGAGGTCAAACACCCCGTTGGGGCTGCTGAGCGTCAGGAGAGAAGGTCAGAAACTGCAACGCCGAGAGAGGCGAGTTTTGCCCGTCCCCCATCAGCGGCTGTTAAAACAAACGGCTTTCCATCTGGCAGAAGTGCAAATGAATGCTCGAAGTGCGCACCTCTAGATTTATCTTGAGATACGACAGTCCAGTCATCTCCTAAAACTTTTGTCTTATGTGATCCACGAGTAATCATCGGTTCAATGGCAAGCACAATTCCCGCAATTAACTCTGGGCCGTTTCCACCTTTACCAAAATTTAAAACATGTGGCTCTTGATGCATTTCGGTACCAATGCCATGTCCGCCGTACTCTTGCAGAATTCCGTACTTACCTTGCGAATCTATGTAGCTCTCAATTGCTGAGCTGATATCGGTAAGCCGTGCACCTAATTTGCCAGCAGCGATCCCGCGCCACATTGATTCTTCGCATACATCCATAAGTTTTTGATCTTGTGGATCAACTGCTCCGACAACGATTGAGAATGCCGCATCGCCATGCCAGCCGTCGATAATTGCACCGCAATCGATTGAGACTAGATCTCCATCGTTGATTATGCGATCGCCCGGAATTCCGTGAACTATTTCTTCATTTACAGAGACACAGATGGTGGCCGGAAAACCGTGATAGTTCAGGAAGTTGGAAGTTGCACCATTTCTTTTAATACATGCGGCAGCAACTGCATCTAACGCACTAGTCGTCATCCCTGGCTTAATTGCCGCGCGTATCGCTTGGTGTATTTCGGCGACGACTAAACCGGCGCGACGCATTACCTTTAATTGATCAAGGGTCTTTATCTGGATCGCCATATAAGTACTCTAGTTACGAGAGGCGACCGAGCGCGGTAATTGCATGCTCGGTGATTTCAGCGACGGTTCCTACTGCTGGAATTGTGATTAATAAACCTTCAGAGCGATAGAAAGAGATGATTGGCGCGGTCTGCTCTTCATAGACCTCTAGGCGTCGTGCGATAACTTCTTCTTTATCGTCTTCGCGTTGGTAGAGATCGTTGCCACTGCAAGAAGAACATTTGGTCGCTCCCGATTCATTGGATGCACCGCATCCACGACAGGTGCGACGAGAAGATAAACGCTTGATGATTTCATCTGATGCGATAGCAAGTTCTAGCGCTGCTTGCAGAGGAGTCTTGGCCTCTGCAAGAAATGCACGAAGAACTTCAGCCTGTGCAACATTGCGTGGATAGCCATCTAGAAGAAAACCATTGGCGACATCGTCATGAGTTAAGCGATCTTTGACCATATCGTTTGTAACGGAATCAGGAACTAGTTCGCCGCGATCCATAAATGCTTTCGCTTGGTTTCCTAGTTCAGTTCCAGCTTTCAAATTAGCGCGGAAGATATCGCCAGTTGAAATATGCGGAATTGAATAGTGCGCAGATAGGAATTGAGCTTGTGTTCCTTTACCAGCACCTGGTGGTCCAACCAGGATTAAACGCATTAGCGCAAGAACCCCTCATATGAACGCTGTTGCAACTGGCTTTCGATCTGCTTTGCAGTATCAAGACCAACGCCGACAACGATCAGGATCGCAGTTCCGCCGAATGGGAAGTTCTGAGTTGCGCCGAAAATGATCAACGCACCGATTGGAATAATCGCAACGAGTGCTAGATATAGCGAACCTGGGGCTGTTATGCGTGAGAGAACGTATTGCAAGTATTCAGAAGTTGGGCGACCGGCACGAATGCCTGGGATAAACCCACCGTACTTCTTCATATTATCTGCAACTTCATCTGGATTAAAGGTGATCGCTACATAGAAGTAGGTGAAGAAGATGATCAAAGCTGAGTAAGCGGTTA
>JBIIRS010000141.1:0-2912 GCA_044341425.1 Candidatus Planktophila sp.
CTTTGGCCTTCCTTAGCCAACCTAAATCTCTTTAGCAGCGCCTAGCTATGAGAGCGCCGTGTATCTAAAGATAAATTAAAAAAATTGAAGTAACCCAATTCATACCTCATGGATAGGCAAAAGAGAATGGATAGAGAAATGAACAAAGAAACAGTGAAAGTAATAGTGCAAGATAAATCAGAGACGATTGAGCACGCAATCGTTAAAGAACGAGTAATTGCTGCCGAGTATACAAATTTATTTCAATTGAGCACGGGAGCGCTAAATAGAGTGATAGCTAAGAGGTATTTAAAAGTTCACCAACTCTTTTCGCAGAACAAAAAACTGCAAGAGATTCAGGGTCATTACAGATCGGCGCTTGCATCTGAAAGAGGCGATGTTCCTGGTTGGGTACTAGTAGTTCTAATGACAACCGGTTTAGTCACGGCGATATGGACCATTGCCGCACCGCGCTTAACCAGCATCCTTAAGAACTCGCTAGATGCCATGAATGGCATTCGTTGATGTATTCGCTGAGGCGATTTATTGCATCCGAAAGGGGAAGCGCAGAGAGCGCCATGGTCTTGATTCCGCTGCTATTTCTCTTTCTCTGCGGCGCTCAGTTAACTTCAACAGTCTTTATTAGAAATTTTGAACTTGCGAAGGTACAGAGCGAGGCATCGACAAGGGCGATATCTAATCAGTTGCAGAGCAGCGACTCAATAATCGAAGTTGATACACCGGACCGTTTTCAAAAATTGCGTCTGCTAGTTGTTAAAAAGCAAAGGAATCTCCCAATTATTGTTCCAGGCTTGGCAACTTTCTTCGGCGGTTCATTAAAAAGTGAGGTAACAGGTATCTCTGTCATGGAAGTTATTCCATGAAAAGATTTATCAGATGTGAAAGAGGTAGCGCCACAGTTGAATTTGTTGCACTTGCCCTTCCGTTATTTGTCCCGATTATCTTCTTTCTACATCAATTCGCCTCAGTAAGTGGTCAGGAAGAAATTGCACGGACTTTAGCGCGCGAAGGTGCGCGAGCCTTTGTAACTAGTTCGGGTCAGTCTAGCGCGGCTGCAGCGATGAGCGCAGTGATTTACAGGGCAGGAAGAGAACTTGGCTTATCAGGTGAAGAATTTGAACGAATGGCGATAAATCTTGAATGCAGCAGTTCACCTTGTTATTCACCAAATGGAAAAATTATCGTAACCGTTCACTTTGGCGCCTCTAAAGAATTTCGTGCAGTTACCGCATCAGCACAGGAATACATTTCACCATGGAGTTAAGACGCCGCCTCCTTAAAAAGCTTCACAGTGAATCCGGATCAATATCGTTAGTAGTGATGGCGCTCTTTATCATCTCACTTTCTTCAATCCTCGTAGTAACTGATGTTGCAGCGGTCGCAATTGCGAAACGTTCTCTAACCCAAGCAACTGAAGCAGCGGCACAGCGGGGAGTGCGCAATCTCGATAAAACTTCTTATTACAGAGGTGAATTTGATGCGACTACGCAGGCTCGCAATTTATTTGGGATCGGGCCGTCGGATCCAGGTGTGCCGATTGATTGTTCTAAAGCTTTAGGGGATGCAGAAGGCGCGTTAGCCGATTGGAGTAGCGGACCTAAAAGTCTGCGCCGCGTCGAGATTACTAATTTGAGCATTAGCCGAATTGATTGCGATGGATTTGGAATTCAACTAGTTACTCGTGCAACGGCGAAACTACCTTTAGTGCTGCCATTCTTTAATCTGGATTCAGTTGAAATCACTTCGGCAGTGTCGACAACAAATACAAGAGCAAAGGGCTTTTCGCCCTTCGGTATAAGGATTTTCTAACTCTCGCTATCCTTAACCCATGGCCCGCGAATACGATCTAGAGATTGCTGCAATTGGTGCAACGCTTCTCTCTATCGAAAAGGTCTTGGATCTTCCTAAGTTAGAGGCCGAAGCCGTTGAACTTGAAGCAGCTGCCGGTGTTCCGAATCTTTGGGATGACCCGGAAGCGGCACAGAAGGTAACTAGCAAGTTATCTCGAGTTCAGAGCACAATCGCTCGATTGAAAACACTTCGTCGCAGAGTTGAAGATCTGCCGATCTTGTTTGAACTCGCAGGCTCTGAACCAGATGGCTCTGGATTAGCGGATGCGGAACTCGAATTGGATTCTGCAGTTAAGGCGATTAGCGAGTTAGAAGTTACAACTCTTCTTAATGGTGAATATGACGATCGAGATGCTTTGATAACTATTCGCTCTGAAGCCGGTGGTGTTGAAGCTGCCGACTGGGCGGAAATGCTGATGCGCATGTACTTGCGTTACTGCGAACGCCATGAATTCAAAGTGGATGTCCTTGAAACTTCTTACGCAGAAGAAGCGGGAATTAAATCAACAACCTTCCGCGTTGGCGCTCCTTATGCCTATGGAACTTTATCTGTAGAGCAAGGCACTCACCGGTTAGTGCGCATTTCTCCATTTGATTCACAATCTCGTCGCCACACATCATTTGCTGGCGTGGAAGTTGTGCCAGTTGTTGAACAGAGCGATCACATTGAAATAGATGAAAAAGAGATCCGAGTAGATGTTTATCGCTCATCTGGCCCTGGCGGACAAGGCGTTAACACAACTGACTCTGCGGTACGCCTAACTCATATACCGACTGGAATCGTTGTTTCATGTCAGAACGAACGTTCACAGATTCAGAACAAAGCAACTGCCATGGCAGTTTTACAATCAAAGTTATTAGAACGTCGTCGCCAAGAAGAACAAGCCAAGATCAATGCTTTGAAGGGCGATAATTCAGGCTCTTGGGGTAACCAGATGCGTTCTTATGTTTTAGCTCCATATCAAATGGTTAAAGATCTTCGTAATAACCACGAAACTGGAAATACTTCAGCAGTATTAAATGGTGAAATCGATGATTTCATCGAAGCGGGAATTCGCTGGC
>JBIIRS010000142.1:0-2903 GCA_044341425.1 Candidatus Planktophila sp.
AAGCGCTGCAACGTGGTGAACTTTCAGTTCTGCCTATTCAAGAGTGGTTAAAGAAGTAATGACGACTATTAATCGCGGCGCCACGCATATATTCGCCACTGTTCTCGCAAATAAGAGAGTTGGTCAGTACCACCAGATTCTGCTCGGCGTAGGAGATTTGGTAAAAGCGTGCAAGCCCGGAAACTTTGTTGCGATTAAAGTTGGTGGTGACTCATCTCGAATGATCCTTCGCCGCGCCTTTGCTATTTCGCGCGTTGCAGAGAGCACATCCCTCGGCGGAACTATGGAGATAATTGCTGCTCCGCATGGAAGTGGTTCGCAGTGGTTATGTTCACAGCCTGAAGGAACCGAGATCGATATCGTCGCGCCGTTGGGAACTGCCTTCGGTATTCCAACATCACCAGTAAACGCCCTCTTAGTAGGTGGCGGTTATGGTTCAGCTCCGCTCTTTGGACTGGCTGAAGTTTTAAAGTCGCGTGGCTGCAAAGTTGATATGTTGCTTGGAGCATCCACCGGAGCAAAGATTTACGCGCCGATGGAAGGCAAGCGCTCAGTTAACTCACTCAAGATTTACACGGAAGATGGAAGTATGGGACAGACCGGAAGAGTTACCGACCCCATCGTTGATTTAATCAAATCCGGCAGCGTTGATGTTATTTACTCATGCGGACCGATGGGAATGTTATCTGCGATCTCTAAACTGACCGAAGGAACTGATGTAGTTCATCAATGTGCAGTCGAAGAAGCGATGGCCTGTGGCATTGGTATCTGTATGACCTGCGTATTGCCTGTAAAGACAAGTGATGGACAGATTTCAATGTTGCGCTCATGTATTGATGGTCCAGTTATGGATGGTGCTGATGTGCAGTGGCATCTGGTTGGACAGACTCCGCAGGTGCAACCATGATTTCAACTACAACCGAGAACTTTGATTTTTCTACCACGCTTGGAAACGCTTTCTTTTCTTCACCGATATTTACCGCAAGTGGTTGTGCTAGTTCAGGAAAAGAGTTAGCCCAATTTTTTGCATTGAGTGAGATCGGCGCGGTTGTTACTAAATCGGTTATGAATAAACCACGCCATGGTCGCCCGACTCCGCGTATGGCCGAGACTCCATCGGGAATGCTTAATTCAATTGGTTTACAGGGCCCAGGAATTGATGCCTTTCTTGCTAACGACGTGCCATGGCTCGTTGAAGAAAAGGCGAGAGTAATTGTCTCTATTGCTGGTGAGACAGTTGAAGAGTATGCAACGCTGGCGCGCAAGGTTCGCTCAGTTGCAGGCATCAGTGCTTTGGAAGTTAATATCTCTTGTCCAAATGTTGAAAATCGCGGACTCGTCTTTGCTTGCGATCCTGAGGCTTCACGGCGCGTTATCGATGGAGTCCGCAGAATAATTGGGGGAGACCTTCCAATCATCGCGAAGTTATCGCCAGATGTAACAGATCTACCAAAAATAGCCGCCGGTGTAGTTGAGTCTGGAGCCGACGCATTGGCCTTAATCAATACCGTTCTGGGAATGGTGATAAATGTTGATTCAATGCGGCCACATCTCGGTGGGAAGACTGGTGGACTTTCAGGTCCAGCGATTCGCCCGGTAGCAGTACGCGCGATTTATCAGGTACATCAGGCGCTACCGAACGTTCCAATTCTCGGAATGGGTGGTGTAACAAGTGGTCGCGATGCCTTCGAACTAATTCTTGCCGGAGCATCAGGAGTTTCTGTAGGAACAGCAAGTTTCGGAAATCCACATGCTCTGATTGATATTCAAAACCAACTGCAACAAATACTGATGACAAAGGGTTTCACCTCTTTGAAATCGGCGGTTGGATATGCGCACCGAGCGGATGCACCGTGAAAGCTCCGATAATTCTGGCAGTTGATACCTCTGATTTTGATACGGCGATTGCCCTGATCGAAAATACCAAGGATTCAGTTTCGGTATTCAAGTTAGGGCTGGAGTTTTATCTCAACTTTGGTAGCACGGGAGTCTCAAAGATTATCGAGAGAACTGGCGCTGAGATTTTTCTCGATCTTAAGTTGCACGATATTCCACACACCGTGGGTGGGGCAGCGAAAGCGGTTGCACATTTATCACCGAAGTTTCTAACAGTTCATGCAAGTGGTGGAAGAGAGATGATCAAGGCAGCGGCCACTGCTCTTCCAGAAGTTAGCGTTACCGCCGTGACTATTCTGACCTCATTATCGGAAGAGGATCTCTTCGAAGTAGGTTTTGCAAGTCCGGCTTTAGAAAGCGCGGTTGCCTTAGCAAAGATGGCGGTATCAGCTGGCGCGAAGTCGCTGGTCTGTTCTCCGCTTGAAACAGCGGCGATTCGCAGTGCAGTTGGCGGTGATCCAATAATCATTACTCCTGGCGTACGTCCGCTGACCGAAGTTGGTAGCGATGATCAGAAGCGCACTATGACGCCAGCAGATGCAATTGCACAGGGCGCAAACTTCGTTGTCATAGGTCGCCCGATTACCTCAGCATGGAGCCAGGGTCCACAGGCGTTGCGTGAAAAAGCAGCAGCAATTGCTAGCGAAATTCTCGGTAACTAGACTTTTAGCTATGCCAACGCCACCACAGTTAACTCCAGCGCAGAGGGCGGCTGCGCTGGCTAAATCAACAGCGGCGCGCCAGGTGAGAGCGGCGATCAAAGCGCGCGTGAAGGCGGGGGATCTTTCACTCTCTGCGATATTAACTCTGGCAGTAAATGATGAGGCTATTGCAAAGATGCGCGTAGTTGAGCTTTTGGAATCATTTGCCGGGGTAGGCAAAGTGCGCGCGCTATCAACCCTTGAAAAGTTAAATATTTCACCAACCCGCAGAATTCAGGGTCTGGGAGTTTCCCAACGCGAGAATTTACTTAAGGAGTTTCCGGATCGGGTAGCAGCTGCGCAACG
>JBIIRS010000029.1:0-10656 GCA_044341425.1 Candidatus Planktophila sp.
TAGGCGCGCTAATGCTTGCTATCACCTTGGTGCTTGCAGCAGTTATCTTCCATAACTTCTGGACAGAGACAGATGCAACTGCGAAGCAGAATGAAATGATCGCATTTAACAAGGATCTCGCTCTTGCCGGTGCCTCACTAATCATCTTCGCGCTTATCTACAGTGGCACAATTTCAGCAGATGCTTTCGGTCCACATATCGGAAATATCTCATTCTTTAACAAGTAAAGAACCTTTCTCCAAAACGGCTCCCAGAAATGGGGGCCGTTTTGCATTTCGGTGGGAGTATTAAGAAATGGATATCGCACTCGCGCTGATTTCCGGCGGAGTTATAGGTGCAGTTCTAGGCTTTGTTGGCGCAGGTGGCGCGATGCTTTCAGTGCCAATCCTGCTCTATGTATTTGGTTTTACCGCCATCCCTGCCACAACTGGCGCACTCGCCATTGTTCTATGTGCCGCAATCGCTGGCGCTATTCCTAAAGCGCGCGCCAAGGAGATCCTCTACCGCGAAGCTTTTGTAATCTGGGGGCTTGGACTTGTTACCAACCTCGCAGCCTCAATTCTGGCTCACAAGTTAAGTGATCAGGTAATTACTACTGGATTTAGTATCACCATTGTTTTCGCAGCTCTTTCGATGTTGCAGAAGTCTGCCGAACAAGAACAGCGCAGAATGTCGCCTGGAGTATTGGTAGCGATTTCTCTGGGGATTGGCGTAATAACTGGACTCTTTGGAATCGGCGGTGGATTTATCGTTATTCCGGTCTTGATGCACGCCTTTGGGACGCCAGCAAGAGTTGCATCTGGAACATCGCTAGTTGTAATAGCGCTGAACTCGATAACTGCATTTATCGGCCATCAATCACATTGGGATGAAGTCGATTGGAAGATTCCAGTTGTTATGGCGATAAGTGCAACCGCTATCGCTTTACTGGCATCGCATCGTCAATCAAAGAGCAATGAAACAACTAAGAAAGCTTTCGCAGGGCTACTAGTTTTAGTTGCTGCCTTTACGTTGCTGCAGACTTGGGCCTAAGACTTACCTGTCTTAATTGACTTCGATAAGAAGCCGGCCAATATCAACATAAGCACTGGATAGACCATGCCGATTGAGAGATTTGTGTATTCGGCGATCAAACCTGTAATTGTTGGCCCGAAGAAGAAACCGGCGATTCCAATTACACCAACGCGCGAAATTGCAACAGCTGGTGCGATTCCCGGAGTCTTGCTTGCCGCCAAGATAAAAGCGGGAAACATGGGGCCAATTCCAAGGCCTGCAGCGATAAACCCGATATTCACAATTATTAGCGCAGGAATTGGATATGAATCTGACATTGGAATTGAGATTGCTAAGGCAATCCCCCAAATACTTCCACCGATATACCCACCGAGCTTTACCAATCGCGCAGGACCAAAGTAATCGAGTGCGCGATCGCCTAAGAATCGGCTAACGATCATCGCAAGTGCAAATGATGCAAAGGCGGAGGCGTAAACACCTTTGCCGTATCCCATTTCATCGCGCAACAAAATTGCGCTCCAGTCGCTTGCCGCACCTTCGCCAACCAAACTTGCCAATAAGCCAACTCCTAAGAACCAAAGTGGCATAACTGATTTCCCAAAGAGCGGAATCTTCGCTTCATGTTCTTCATCGCCCTTATGGCCATCAATTGAAGATGGCAAGAGATAGTAAGCCGCAATTAGATATGCAATAAGTGCCACTATGGCGATGGAAACAAGATTGGTGCGCGGTGAGACATGGCGTGTAATTGCACCGCCCAACACAGTTGTTACAAATGCGCCGACGCTCCACATCGCGTGGAATGAGGACATGTAACGACGTCCTAAAATCTTTTCAACAACTGTCGCCTGAAAGTTGTAACACATATCAATCAAGGCATAACCAAGGCCCATGGTAAACAAAGTTAAAAACAGCGCCAGTGCGTTCGTTGCCAAACCCATACCTGCTAACCCAGCAGGCATGATGACTACTCCAACGAAAATTATCTTCTGCGATCCAAAGGTATGCATCAGCCTTCCGGCAAGTTGTGCTCCAGTAATTGAACCGAAGGTGGCGCCCAATAAAATAAAGCCGAAGGCGCCATTTGATAGCCCAATCAAATCTTTAATTTCGGGAATGCGCGGCACCCAACCCATGGAAACTATTCCGAGCAGCAAGAAGCAGACCCGCAGAGAATTTCTCGCTAATTTGGCACGATGGTTTTGATCAAGTGCTCCGATAGACATTTGCCAAGGGTATCCTGAAACTATGGAAGGCATCCTCGAAAAGGCAGCAGTTAAGCGATTTATTCAAGCAGCCAATGATCTTGGCGTTACAGGCCAAGTAACTGTTCTTGCTGAGACCGCCCGCACCGCAGTTGATGCTGCCAATGGTTTAGGTATTGAAGTCGGACAGATCGCTTCTTCACTTATCTTTAAACTGCCCTCCGGGAATCCCCTGTTGATTATCACCAGTGGCCGCCATCGCGTTGATACTGAAATGGTGGCCAAGAATTTAGGAATAGCCGAACTAGGTCGCGCTGATGCAAACTATGTAAAAGAAGTATCTGGTTATTCAGTTGGCGGAGTTGCACCACTTGGTTGGATTAACCAACCTGAGAAAATTCTGATTGATCAAGCGCTTAACGATTACGAAGTTGTTTGGGCGGCATCCGGCCATCCTCATGCTGTTTATCCAACATCTTTTTCCGAGCTAGTAGCAAACACCAGTGCAACACCGATGGTTGTTGGAGATTAAGAAAGTAGTTCGGAAAGTAACTTTTCTACTCGCCTCTTGATGTCATCGCGGATTACTCGAACAGATTCAATCCCCTGCCCTGCAGGATCATCCAGTACCCAGTCTTCGTATCGCTTTCCGGGATAGAACGGGCAGACATCGCCGCATCCCATCGTGATTACTGCATCTGATTCCTGAACAGCCTCTGGTGTTAAAACTTTTGGAGTGTTATTCGCAATATCGATGCCAACTTCAGCCATTGCTTCAACGGCAACTGGGTTAATCGAATCTTTAGGCGCAGAACCAGCAGAGAGAACTTCTACGCGCCCCTGACCGAGTTCACGCATAAAGCCCGCCGCCATTTGTGATCGACCTGCGTTGTGTACGCAGACAAAGAGAACTGTTGGTTTACTCATTTACTTCTCGTTTCCTATTTTTTCGGTGAATTTATAAATGTGGTTAGAGCTAGCCCCAGGGCCGCACCAAAGATCTGTGCCGCGATAAAGGGTGCAACCGAACTTGGTGCGATGCCAGCGAAAGTATCTGACAGCGTTCTGGCTACCGTTACTGCAGGATTAGCAAAGCTAGTTGATGAAGTGAAGAAATACGCTGCTGATATGTAAGCGCCGACAAGTACTGGAATCTTGGCTTCGCTCTTTTGCGCGATGGCGGTGAAGATAATGAAGACTAGGCCGGCGGTCGCCAGAATCTCGCTCACAAAGAGTTCAGCGCCAGTTCTGTCTTTCTGAGAAATTTCGATAATCGGTAAGCTAAAGATGAAGTTTGCGAGTGCTACGCCAATTACTGCTCCAACCAACTGTGCAGCTAGGTAGGCGGCAGCAAGAGATGCTGTGATGTTCTTCTTGTACAACTGGATCGCTGTGACCACTGGGTTGAAATGGGCGCCGCTAATTGGACCAAGCAAGGTAATTAAGATGTAGAGAATCAGTCCGGTTGCCGCTGAGTTAATAGTTAACTGCACACCAACATCTTTTGAAAGATTGGTAGCCATTACTCCAGAGCCAATTACGACAAGTAAAAGAGTTGCGGTGCCGAATAGCTCGCCTAAAGAGGCTCTCAAATCCATAGCGCCATTCTCTTGCATATTTGGGGAGGTTTTATCCTTTAGCACGGAGTAATATCTGAATTTAAGATGAACTTATCAATGCACTTAACTCCCTCTGAGGCTGTCGATGCGCCTCACATCGTGTTGGTTCATGGGTTGGGTTCGGCAGCAACTGCCTGGAAGCCTTTGATCCCATTGCTGCAACCTCGCTATAACGTGATCACCGTCGATCTTCCTGGCCACGGTAAGACTCCGCTGAATAAGAGTCAGCCTATGGATCCACATTCGCTAGCAAAACTCGTTGTTAAAGAAGTTGCCAATCAATTTAGCGTTACAAGTTTTGATCTTGTTGGAAATTCTTGGGGTGGGTGGATTGCACTTGAAATGGCGGCCGATCATCCTCAATCCGTTAAGAGCGTTGTCGCTCTAGCGCCAGCAGGATTCTGGCTGGCATCTTTTGTGCAGAGTTTCCCTGGAGAAAAAGCTGTCCGACTATTTGCCAAAAGTACTGCTGCGATCGCCCCCATGTTTCTCAACTTTGAATGGGCGCGCAAGTATGGCTTTGAATCAGTTAGCCCGCGTTGGCGCGAATTTAGTGAAGAGCTTTGCCTAGATGCCACAACGGCGATGGCTAACTCCCCCGGTTATGTCCCAGGATCAAATGGGATGTTAAAGAAACGTTTTGATTCGCAGATAGATCCGGCAATTCCAGTAACGATTATCTTTGGCGATTCAGATAACACTCTGCCAGCCTCGATCTGCCAAGAACGCCTGATGGCACCAGCGCATGCGCAATGGAAAACTTTTGAAGAATGTGGCCATGCGCCGATGTGGGATCACCCTGAAGAAGTAGTTGCAGAAATATTTGCAGCAGCAGGTATAAAGAGATGAACAATGAATTAGTTACCGTTATTTACTTCTGGAAAATAAAGCAGAGCAAATTAGCTTTCGCATTGCTGCGGATGGCGCTAGATCGTGGCGGCCTTCGCAGATTTAAGGGTGTGCGCTTTGCCAAGATGCTTGGTGCCGGAAAAGGTGAAACCTTTACACCGCGCGATGCAGATATAACTCGCTGGGGTGCGCTTATTGTTATTGAGCAATCTCAAATGGCAGCGTTAGATAGCTCAAAGTTAATCAAGCGCTGGCGCGCGAATAGCAGCGATGAAGTTAGATACGTGGTTGATCCGATTTCATCGCATGGTTTATGGGCCAAGGTAAATCCTTTTGACTATGTAAAGTGCTCAGGTGATGGTGAAGTTGTTGCGATTACGCGCGCTCGAATCAAATGGGCGCAAAACGTGCGTTTCTGGAAAGCAGTTCCACCAGTAACTTCGAGCCTGCATTCATCTCCTGGTTTATTGCAGACCATCGGAATTGGTGAAGCACCCATTGGTTTGCAAGGCACTTTTTCACATTGGCGATCTGGCGCAGATTTACGGAACTTTGCGTATAAGGGCGCGGCGCATCAAGAAGCGATCGCGGCCACTGAACGCCATGCTTGGTATGCCGAAGAACTCTTTGCCCGCTTTGCAGTGCGTGAAATTCGCGGTTCGCTAAGTAAATAGCGGTTTCTACTCAAGCGATTACTAGGGCAGACTTAGCCCATGTCGATCCGTCATTACAACCCCCGCAGGCGTCACCGCCGCGGTATCTCGGATCGCTCGCGCCTCTTTCTCTATCTGGTGCTTGGCATTGCCCTACTTTTACAAGTTTCATATCCACTTCTTGATGGAGAAGCGCTCCGCGTTGTAACTATTGCAACTGTTTATTGGGGCGCCGGCGCCATGGCGCTACATGCGCTTTTGTCATTCGGGGCGCGCTATGCATTTACTTATCTCGCCATTTCACTAACTTTTGGTTTCTTCATTGAGTTAATTGGCGTCTCAACTGGTTGGCCGTTTGGAGTTTATTCATATGATCCATCACTCGGTCCGCAATTAATTAGCGTTCCCTTGGTTGTGCCATTTGCTTGGGCGATGATTGCGCATCCAATTTTATGCGTTGCGCGCAGAGTGACTAAGAACTGGGTATTTCTCTACGGTGGCTTCGGAATGATGGCCTATGACTTATTCCTTGATCCCCAGATGGTTAACGGTGGTCGTTGGACTTGGGTTGTAACAGGTGCACATGTTCCATTCACTCCTGAAATTCCACTCTCCAATACCTTCGGTTGGTTGTTATCTGGAATGGCGCTAATTGCAGTTTTGCATGTAGTACTACCGCGCGATCGCCGCAAACAGAGCGCGAGTTACACCGCTGTTGATTTCTTCTTAATTTGGACTTGGTTTGGCGGAATTGTTTCAAATCTCTTCTTCTTTGGCCGCCCTGGTATCGCCTTCTTATTTGGAACTGTGTATGGCGCCTTCCTTGCACCTTATCTCTTCTCGCGCTGGCTCGGGCGCCCTTAACCATTTATTTTATATTGAATAAATCGTGCTAACTAACTTAATTTTCTTTGCATCTGTTGCTCTGCTTTGGTTAGCAGTTGCCAACTTCTTTACGATCCGCCGCCCCGCACCTGCTGCAGAACGCAGTGAGCCTGTAACTATCTTGATTCCGGTACGTAATGAAGAGGAAAACATTGCAGATTTAGTACTTAGCTTGCAGGCTCAACAATTCATAAATAAACCAGAGATCATCTTCATTAATGATTCTTCAACTGATGAAACATCGGACAAGTTGCAGGAAGCCAAAGATGGCGGAGCGCAGATTAAAGTTATCAACGCACCCGAACTTCCAGATGGTTGGCTCGGTAAACCTTGGGCTTTGCAGCAAGGATATTTGCAGGCTAAAGGTGAGATCGTCGTAACTCTGGATGCAGATGTTCGCTTAACTTCCACCGCGATTGCGCAGGCACTTGGCATGCTGGGTGATCGCTCATTTATTTCGCCTTATCCACGGCAGATCGCCAAGACTTTTTCAGAACGCTTAATTCAACCGCTGCTGCAATGGTCTTGGATGAGCACGGTGCCTTTGCGCATCGCCGAAAAATCTGCGCGTACTTCTCTAGCAGTTGCCAACGGTCAATTCTTTCTGGTGCGCAAAAGCGCTTTGGATCAAATCGGTGGATTTACCGCGATCGCCGCAGAAGTTCTCGACGATATGGAACTTGCGCGTGCGCTGATTAAATCTGGTGCATTTGGTGGTGTGGCTGATGGTTCAACGCTTGCACAGACCCGTATGTATAAAAACTTTTCTGAAATCAAAGCCGGTTATGGAAAATCACTTTGGAAAGCTTTCGGCAGTCAGAGCGGTAGCGCGGGTGCAATTGCATTTCTATTTATTACCGGCATCGCTCCAGTTATTGCTTGGTTTGGTGGCCATCCACTTGGATTCTTCGCCTATCAATTTGTAGTTATAACCCGCGCACTTAGCGCAGCGCGTTCGCGCGGTCGGATCCTAGATTCGATTCTGCATCCGATCTCTTGTGCGGTCTTGATCTATTTAATTATCTACAGTTGGCGCGCTCGTGGCGTTGTGGCCTGGAAAGGTCGCACACTGTGAGCAAAGGTAATTCCAGTAAATCCGCCGTTGCTGTAATCGGCGCCGGTATGGGCGGAATGGCGACTGCAGCGCGTTTAGCAAAAGCTGGTCACCAAGTAACTGTCTATGAAGCATCTGATCGCCACGGTGGTAAGTGCCGTACTGAATGGATCGGAAATTATGCATTCGATACCGGCCCATCACTTCTAACTCTTCCTGCGGTTTACCGCGATTTCTTTCAGCGCACCGGTGAAGTTATGGGACGCGTTCTGGAGCTAGTGCCTGTTAATCCATCATTTGATTATCGCTTTGCCGATGGCAAGTCAATTAAGTTTGCCAACTTGTCTCGCAAAGAAACGCTTGCAGCAATTACTGAATCTCTGGGAACGGAAGCAGGGCAAGAGTGGGATCGCGTAATGCGCACGGCGGAGGCGATGTGGGATGTCTCGCGTGAACCATTTATCGAATCTGAACTGCGTTCCATTGCATCCCTTTTAAAGCGCCCAACGCTGCTTCGTGATTTACGAATCATTGCGCCCTGGAAATCGCTACGCGGGCTAAAGATTAAAGATATTCATCTACGAAATATCTTGGATCGCTATGCAACCTATAGCGGATCTGATCCACGCGTTGCACCTGCTGTGCTGGCATCTATCGCCTTCGTTGAAGAAGCCTTTGGGGCTTGGCACATTAAAGGTGGAGTTGGAAAGCTAGCCGATGCCGTTTATCAACGTTGCCTTGATCGCGGAGTTAAATTTGAATTCAACTCCCCCGTTGCTGTGATTAACCACAATGATAAATCTGTGACTGGCCTTTCACTTGGTGATGGGCGATCAATTGACTATGAAATTGTCGTAGCTAACGCTGATGCTTCACTGGTCTATAACAAGTTGATTTCAGGCAAGGTATCAAAGTTAAAGCGCACTCGTAAGAACTTGGCCAAGGCTGAACCGTCACTCGCTGGATTCTCACTTCTACTCGGACTTCGCCCCGCCGCTCAGCCAACTGGTTTATCGCATCACAATGTCTTCTTTCCCAAAGATTATGATGAAGAGTTTGAAGATATCTTCAGCCGTAAAGTTCCCGTTGCAGATCCAACGATTTATATATGTGCGCCAAATGACGATGCGATGGTTAAGCACCCGGGGCATGAAGCTTGGTTCGTACTTGTTAATGCACCGCGCCACGATGAAAGCGGTAGCGATGGCTTTAACTGGAATGATAAAGATGCTAACCACCGCTATGCGATGAAGATTATCGATGCTATTGAAGCGCGCGGAATATCAGTTAGAGACCGTTTAGAAGTTTTGGAAATTCGCACGCCTGCGGATCTAGAGCGCACAGTCATGGCGCCAGGTGGATCGATCTATGGCACTTCCAGCAACGGAGCGCGTTCGGCGTTTTTGCGTGCCAAAAACCGTTCGCCGCTAAAGGGTTTGTACTGCGTTGGTGGATCGGCACACCCAGGTGGAGGTTTGCCGTTAGTTGGTTTAAGCGCTGAAATTGTTGCGCAAGCTGTTGTAGGCCCAGCGACACACTAGGTAAAAACTAAGTAGTTGAAGCGCGGCGAGAACTGCCATCACTGGAGTTACTAAGTTAAGGCCAATTGCGTAGGCAACTAGAGCGATAAAGATAAAACTTGCCCGAACTGGACGTTCTGCCGGCGTCACAACTCCAACAGCGTTGATACCTAGGCCACCTAAACGAGCGCGCGCATATTCTTGAGTAGATGCAATTACATATGTAACTAGAGCTAACCAGGCAGGTACACCAATGCGATAGGCGACATAGAACCAGAGAGCTTCGCTGATGCGATCGGCAACCGAATCTAGAACTGCACCGAATTGGCTCTCGCGATTTTGGTAGATCGCGACGCTGCCATCAATGCCATCGGCATAGAGCGAAAGTACAAGCAGCGGAATCGCCCAGAGCGATAGTGGATTAACCGCCATCGCAACCGCAAAAACAATTCCTAGCAGCGTCAATAAGTTGGGAGTTATTCGCAGGCGAGATAAAAACTTTGCCGATGCGAAAGAGATCTTGAGCCAGGCCTTTACGATTCCCTTGATCTCAGCGTTACCGTGGAGCGCACTCCACTTGGCAAAGAACTCAGCCTGGTTCATCCGCGTTTCTTATCTTTGATCTGTTCAAATATTTCGCGCGTTGCTGATGATGTATTCATTGTGTAGAAGTGAAGACCTGGAACACCAGCAGCCAGTAAATCTTCACAAAGACCTGTAGCAATTTCTACACCTAACTTACGGACATCTTCGGGTGAATCTTTAAGTGCTTCAAAACGCGCAGCGATAGCTGGTGGAATCGGTGTGCCGCTTAACTCGGCCATACGATTTAACTGAGCAACATTTGTGACCGGCAATATTCCAGCGATAATCGGAAGTTGCGACCCGCGTGCTGATAAGCGATCGACGAGCGCTTCCCATTTATCAACTTCGAAGAAGAACTGTGTTGTTGCAAAGGATGCTCCTGCTTTTTCTTTACGGAGCAGAACTTCAATATCTTCATCGAAATTTAAACCTGATGCGGGATGGCCATCAGGGAATGCAGCAACGCCAATTGTGAATCCACCAACTTCTGCTGCAAGCGTTACTAATTCGTCGGCATGATTTAAACCGCCCGGTGTTGGCGTCCAAGGTGCGCGTGGTCCTCCAGTTGGATCTCCGCGCAGCGCGAGAATGTTATGGATTCCAGCTTGCTTATAGCGCGCCAAAATTTCGATTAGCTCATCACGCGTTGAACCAACACAAGTTAAGTGCGCAACCGTTGGAATATGGGTGCGCTGCGTTATCTCGGAAGTTATCCGAATTGTGCGATCGCGGGTTGTGCCACCTGCGCCATAAGTAACTGAGATGAAATCAGGTGCAATCGGCTCAAGGGCGCGCATAGCGCTCCAGAGGCGTTCTTCACCTTCTGGGTCTTTCGGAGGAAAGAACTCGAAGGAGTAAGTAACGCCTTCGCCTATCTCCTTCATGCGCATCTCCACGCGGTCAGGGTACCGTTGCGCCGTGGTTAACGATGCACGTGGCACGCTTTTAGCGGTGCGCGAGACGGTTCAAAGCGAACTAACTTCTTATCTGACCTTGCAGCGCGAATATTTAAGTGGCATCGGCTCTGAGTTAATCCCAGTCTGCGATGCCCTCGAATCTTTCTTGCTTGAAGGTGGAAAGCGTCTTCGCCCCCTCTTTGCATATGCCGGATTTGCTGCAACTGGCAAGGTTGCAACCGCTGCTGATATTCGCGCATTTACCAGCCTTGAACTGTTGCAAGCATGTGCGCTTATCCATGATGACTTAATGGATCGTTCAGATACTCGTCGCGGAAAACCTGCGATACATCGCCACTTTGAAAACTTGCATCAG